>RDSB01000023.1 GCA_004923195.1 Marinifilum sp. JC120
CTTGATACCGAATCGGTACTTGGTGCCTCAGAGCACGAATAAGAAAAGGAATATCAATAGTTACACCATTAGGTGAGGGACGACTACGGCCTAAAAAGACTTGAAGATAGATTTGACGGGGTGCTTGACATTGTGCCGCATAAGAAAAGGACTTACAGCACAAAAGCTGTAAGTCCTTGTATTATCTGGTACCGGGAGCGAGACTCGAACTCGCAAGGGCGTGAACCCGGCGGATTTTGAGTCCGTTTTTTGGTGTTTCACAACAAATCACACAATTTCATTTAAATTCACTTACTATTTATTTTAATTAAATTTTTAGTCAATTAAGCTTCACAAATTATCACTTAGGATCATTGTCCATACTCAAAAAAAGTTGTACAGGAGTTGTACAGAATTTGGAGGTAATGATGGCAACGAAACCCAAGTGGAACAAAACGAAGTACCCCGGAGTGCGTTACCGGGAACACGAAACCCGCAAGCACGGCATTCAGCCGGACAAATATTTTACCATCACCTACAAGTATAAAGGGAAGACCAAAACTGAGTCCATAGGCTGGGCCAGTCAGGGCGTTAAAGCCCAAGATGCTGCAAACGTTCTCAGTGAGCTTAAGGTCAACCAGACTCAGGGCAATTTTCCCCAGACGCTTAAGCAGAAAAAGGAAATGGCTGCCGCTGCACTCGAAGAGCAGGAAGCACGCGCGAGAGCCGAGAAAGACAAGGGTATCACCTTTGATGAAATCTGGGCTCAATTCTATCGACCGCAAGCGGAAGCCAACAAAGCAGCTAAATCATGGAAACGGGAAGAAAGCCTACATCGTATCTGGATTTCACCGGCAATTGGCGACTGCCCTTTTGCCAGCGTGTCAGCAACTGACCTTGAAAAGATCAAAACCAATATGTCTGAAAAGGGACGCAGCCCTCGATCCATACAGTATGCTCTTGCGACCGTGCGCCAAGTATATAATGTCGCCAAGAATCTGGATATTTTTAAAGGCGATAATCCGGTCAAGAAAATCAAGATGCCCAAAATGGACAATCGTCGGACACGTTTCCTGTCAGAAGATGAAGCAGACCAGCTCCTTGATGTGCTGCTGGAAAGAAATCCGCTGCTGCATAGTGTATCTTTGGTTTCCCTGTATTGCGGACTTAGAGCTGGCGAGATCATCGACCTTGAATGGAAGGATCTAAATTTTGCGGAAGATATGATCCTGATACGTGACGCCAAGAATGGATTCTCACGTCACGCGTTTATGACCAAGCAAGTAAAGAAAGAACTCCGAGAACTGCGCAAGCAAGTCGATCCTGACCAAAGGCCGGTCTTCAGTGCACAACGCGGTAAGAAACTCAATGAGGTCTCTAGACTTTTCAATGAAGCAGTTGACGAGCTGGGCTTAAATGTCGGCATCGACGACCGCAGGCAGAAAGTTGTTTTCCATACCCTGCGCCATACCTTCGCAAGCTGGTTGGTTCAACGAGGGACTCCACTTTACACCGTGGCAAAGCTCATGGGCCATTCCACTCTAGCTATGACTGAACGGTATGCCCATCTTGCACCAGATAATTTAAAAGCTGCGGTGGCTGTTTTAGAGAACTAGTGTCCTCGACACTTCTTGACAAAACGTTGCGCAGTGCGCAACATACTAATGAAGAACAATGATCAAAACATTTAAGCACAAAGGTCTGGAAAAATTTTATCGATCCGGTTCAACAGCCGGGATACAGGCCAAGCATTCCAAGCGACTCAGAATCCAGCTTTCAGTCATTGATACGGCTCAGGAAGCGGAAGACATTAACCTTCCCGGATTCAGGCTGCATAAACTCAAAGGAAGCCGTGCGGACCTCTGGTCCATAACCGTTAACGGCAATTGGCGGCTGACTTTTGAGTTCCGCGACGGGAATGCATACATTTTAAACTACGAGGATTACCACTAATGACTATGTATAATCCCCCACATCCCGGTGAGCTTATCAGCTCCGTATACATGGAAGAATACAATCTCAGCTGTCGCAAGCTGGCAATGATGCTCGGCGTGGCTCCCTCCACTCTCGCCCGTGTCCTGAACGCCAAGAGCGCGGTATCCCCAGAAATGGCCCTGCGCCTCTCAAAGGTTCTTGGACGTACCCCCGAAAGCTGGCTGGCTATGCAGGCCAATTATGACCTTGGCAAGGTACGCAGTCAGGTTGATTTGTCTGGGGTTACTCCTGTGGGGCGAGGGTGTTCGGTGGTTTAACTGCCCTTCTTAGAATTGCCGCCGAGTGGCCCGATAAAATCAATCATCTTCTCCCTATTAGCAATGGATGCGCATTCGATATACCATAGCTCGGCAATGACAAGGAATCGTCTTTTTATTTGGTCTCAGTCGGCCTAACTATAAAGGCCCCTCCTTCACCTGAAAGAGGGGCCTTTATAGTTAGGTTCTTCTCCTAATCACACCGGATGATTATTTCTTAAATCTGCTACAAGCGCAAACATTAACATCATCCATTCCATGCCGAAGGTCTGGGTCAGGTTAAATACATAACCAGAGCCTGATCCAGAGGCGGCGCTGGTGCCGAGTACGACCTGGTCAGTGATCTTTCCATCAACGCTATCGTCATCATGTTTACTGCCGTCTGCAAGAGCGAAGAAAACAGAGTAGGTGGTGCCGGAAGCAAAGGTATCACTGCGCCTATTGCTCCACCTACAGAAGTGGTGATCCAAAAATCACCGGAAGTGGGGCTTGCCGTAGCTCTGCTCTGACGATTGTATGTGAGGTTTACACGTAAATCCGCTGAACCTCACGCAAGCGCAGAACGGTTATTCAGCACCATTGCTGGAGCTAGACTTGCAAGAGTATCAAAGACATTCGGCAGAATTGCAGCTGAAATATTCAACAAAGAAGTGGACGATCCAAGACAAAGAGTCTGCTTTCATAGCCTTCGCCATACTTTTGCATCATGACACGTCCAACAAGGAACTGAGTTATACACCGTTAAGGAACTCATGGGGCACAATAGCTTTAAAACGATTCAACGCTACGCCCATCTTGCCCCGGATGGACCTAGGAAGGCTGTTAAAATTTTTGAAAATTAACTGACTATTCCGGCTCAACAATCATAGCCCGAATTTTTCCTTCAATCATACCATTTGCCCCGAAACGGTGAATAACCCGAAGTGCGGTCTCATTGACTATGGTTCCTTTGGAGGCCACACACATCCCTGTTATCGAGATCACATCCTGATCCAGAATCATGTCCAGGCGGATTTCAAGTGGACCGAACAACCCGGCAGTAGTTCCGGTGGCAATGGAGGAAGTTACCTGCCCCAGAGTTTCAAGGATACGGTGGTCATAAGCCGGTTCTGCTGTTTCCATCAGCAACAGGGCTGCTTCCGGTAAAGCTCCCTGTAAAATGTGCTGGTCATAATCAAGGGTACACCGCAAAATCTGCTGTGGACTGGGCGGTTTAGAAACGTCGCCGTCAAAGAGGATGCACTGGCCTGCCACCAGCTCGGCCACACGTCCCAGAAGCGGAATTTCCTGTACCAGATCTGCTCCCAGCGCAGGGTGATTTTTGAAAAATTCGACCTCCTCGCTGGACACATGCTTAGTGTTGCCTGCGTATAATGATTTCAGGCTTTTGCTAGTAATGCCAATACTTCCTAACTGGGACAGGCGCGCCGCCAGTTCAACAGGCCATACCGGGCTGACCCCGAGCTCTCTGGCTATCTTTCCGACCAGACGGGAACACCGCTCACTGCGACTGGCGGCAACAGGGTTGAGCCAGCCTATAATGTCCGTGAGCATTGCTACAGCCCCCTGGAGTGTCTTGCTCAGGACTTTTTCAGTGTCTTGCTGAGCCTGACGAAGATTCAGGTGGGTGGACACCCGGGCCTGAACTATGGCCGGATTTACAGGTTTGGTCAGATAATCCACCGCTCCAAGTTCTAGTCCCATAGCCTCATCCTGCACCTCGGTCAGGGAAGTGACAAAGATTACCGGGATTTTTTTTGTTGTAGCTGATTCTTTAAGTCTGCGGCAAACTTCGTATCCGTCCATTTCCGGCATCATAATGTCCAGCAGGATGATGTCCGGCTGGGGTGAGGTCCGGGCCAGTTTGAGAGCACTTGCCCCGGTTTGGGTTGCAAGGATAGTGTATTTATTATTGAGTGCCTCGACGAGAACCTGAATATTTTCCGGAGAATCATCTACAATAAGTACTCGCTTCTTGGTCATTTGCTTACCCACCTTGTTCTTGAACCGGGAACTTACAGCCGCCCATATTCTACTTAGTATGCCGCTCCTTGATGGACATAATTTCCTCTATGTTCTTGAAGAAAATTTCAATGAGTTCGGGATCAAAGTGTTTGCCTCGCTCTTTTAAAAGGAGATCGAAGGCCCTTTCCACTGGCCAGGGGACTTTGTATGGCCGTTCGGATGTCAAGGCGTCGAATACGTCAGCAATGGCTGCAATGCGCCCTTCAAGAGGGATATTCTTACGATATAAATTCCTTGGATAACCTGTCCCATCCCATTTTTCATGATGGGTCAAAGCGACACTTTTGGCTGTAGTCATGAGCTCGTTGTCATGGTCACCGATGATACTCCCTCCAATCAACGTATGAGTCTTCATTATCTCCCATTCTTCAGGGTTTAGCTTTCCCGGTTTGGAAAGAATATTATCAGGGATACCGATCTTGCCGACATCATGCATAGGGGCCGCATTCAGCAAGATGTCCGCTTCGCGGTCACTGAGCCCTGCCCCTTTACCTATTGTGCGGCAGTATTTGCTCATGCGGATAATATGAAGACCGGTTTCATTGTCTCTATATTCTGCTGCTATTCCAAGACGACGGACAATTTCCAGCCGGGTTGAATACAAATCCTTAGTCCGCTCAGCCACCTGATGCTCCAAAGCAATGTTCTGATTGTGCAAGGCTAAATGCGTCCTGACCCGCGCTTTCACAATGGCAGGATTAATTGGCTTGGTGATGTAATCAACAGCCCCCAGCTCAAAACCGAGAGTCTCATCATCTTCTGCATCCCTTGTAGTGACAAAGATGACAGGAATGCAGCGACTTTTCATACTGGACTTCATCCTGCGACAGACTTCAAAACCGTCCATCCCGGGCATCATAATATCAAGCAGAACGATATCCGGCGGATCCGCTGATTCTATGACTTCCAAGGCATCATCTCCATTGAGAGCAACCTTCACCTTGTACTCATCTTTAAGTATTTCTAGAAGGATCTCAATATTGGTAGCAATATCATCTACCACCAGAACAGTTTGTACTGGTTGCTCCGCCACTTTTACCTCCCGACTTATCACAGTGAAAAAACGGCTACTTTTTAAAAAAATAAAGAACAGCAAAGGAAAGGCTTACTTTTTGGATACCTTAGAATGTAACTGGCCGACGATCTAGCTGCGAGAGTATACCTAAACCCTATTTTATGATAACTAACATAAGACATCTCTTCGGCAGGTTCAATACATTTGAGGTTTGTGGATATGCAAAACATGAATAAGTGGCCAAATATTGCAATTCGAAGCTTTTTGACAACGACAATCATCCTTGCTCTTCTGGCAGGAATCGGTTGCTATTTCATGTATCGTCAGGAAGCTGATTCACTAAAAAAAGTGATTTCAATCAATGCAAAAATGCACAACAAATTGCTGGCGCAGAAGGTCAGCCTAGACTTAAAAAGCCTGTTCAACGATATTCAACTGGCAACCAATCACATTGAGGTACAGCGGTTCTTACGCAATAATGCCCCCCTAGCACGCACTGACGTGGAGTCGGAGTTCATATCCTTATGCCAAGTCCGCAAGGTCTATGATCAGGTCAGGATTCTTTGCAATACCGGAATGGAATTGATTCGGGTCAATAATAACAACGGACAACCTGCGGCAGTTCCTCTCGACAAACTTCAAGACAAGGGAAATCGCTACTACTTCAAAGAGTCTTTGAATTTAAAACCCGGCGAAGTATACGTCTCACCATTTGATCTCAATATTGAAAACAAAAAAATTGAGCAGCCTCTCAAACCAATGATCAGGATATCCATGCCTGTATATGACAAAGCCGAACGGAGGATAGGCCTAGTCGTACTTAATTATCTCGGACAACAAATTATCGATGGCATTCTCGATAATATTGAGGGGCCCAACAATCATTCGATGTTATCAATGCTCTTGAACAGTGACGGGTATTGGCTTCTTTCTCCAGACAGGACTCAAGAATGGGCCTTCATGTACCCTGACCGGAAAGAAATTAATTTCAGAACCGTAAATCCAGAAGCCTGGAAACAAATTTCCTCATCTCCTGACGGACAGTTCTCCTCTACTGACGGTCTCTATACATACTCAACAATTGTCGTCTCTCCTGAAGTGGGGAAGAGAGAGTTAAACGGTAATGTCCGCAGGTGGAAAATAGTTTGTCTGACTCCGGAGTCGACCATCAACGCTATGCATTCACGTGTGTCTTCTCGCTACGCTATTGTATATTGCGGCATTATCCTGCTCATACTTTTTGGAGCGCTGACCAGGGCCAGATTTGTAACGGCGCGGGTTCTCGGACAAAAAAAGTTAGAAATAGCCAAGCTGGCAGCAGAAGATGCCAACCGGGCTAAAAGTGATTTTCTGGCCCGGATGAGCCATGAAATCCGCACCCCGATGAATGCAATAATCGGTTTGACTCATTTGGCTCTAAAAACCGCATTGTCTCCCAAGCAGCATGACTATCTAACAAAGGTCGATATGTCCGCGAAATCGTTGCTTGGAATAATTAATGACATACTTGATTTTTCAAAAATAGAGGCAGACAGGCTGGAAATGGAAAAGGTCGATTTCCTTCTGGATGACGTGTTTAACGACATACTCAACATACTCGGCCTCCAAGCTGAGCAAAAAGGTCTTGAACTTCTGTTAATGGTCAGAAGTACAGTACCTAATCTGCTTGTTGGGGATCGGCTTCGTCTTGGGCAGGTGCTCTTGAACCTGGCAGGGAATGCCATAAAATTCACCGAGTCTGGTGAAATTATTATTTCGGCTGAGCTTGTCGAAGAATCCGGTAGCATCGCAAAGATCCGATTCTCAATTAAGGACTCCGGTATCGGCATTAGCCCGGAACAGTCATCCAAGCTCTTTCAACCGTTTTCTCAGGCCGATGACTCTATCTCCAGGCGGTTTGGAGGTACCGGACTTGGACTGACTATCAGTAAGCGTTTGGTAGAGTTGATGGGGGGAACCATGGAGCTAAAAAGTGAAATGGGCAAAGGGAGTGAGTTCTTTTTTGTCATCCCATTCGGACTACAGAGCAGACATATCCAAGAGCATTATATCTACCCCGAAGATGTCAGAGGGATGCGCGTTCTTGTTGTGGACGACAGCAAGATGTTACGGACAGTTCTTGATAAAGTTTTACAGTCATTTACATTTGATGTGGTGACTGCGGAAAATGGAAAACAGGCACTGAGCCTATTGCATGAACACGACAAATCCAAACCCTTCAAACTGGTGGTCACTGATTGGAGAATGCCGGATATCGATGGCATTGAACTGGTCCAAAAAATTAAGGGGGGCGGTCTTCTTGAAAATATTCCCAAAATTATCATGCTTACTGCGTACGGGCATAATGAAATCCGTCATCGGGCGGAACAGATTGATCTTGATGGATTCATGCTCAAGCCGTTCAACCGCTCACTCCTGTTTGACACCATCATGGGTGCTTTTGCTCATGATGACTACCGGGTAAGAGAAACTCTTCAGGAAAATATTCGAAATGGAATCCCGGCAAATGTGGCCGGATCACACATCCTGCTGGCCGAGGACAACAAGATTAATCAACAGGTAGCACGGGAAATACTTGAAGGAGCTGACGTGACTGTCTCAATAGCCAATGACGGACAGGAGGCGGCGGAGATGGTCAGAACCAACACATACGATGCCGTGTTGATGGATATCCAGATGCCGATCATGAATGGTTTCCAAGCAGTGAAAAGCATTCGGTCTGATGAAAATCTGCAATCCCTCCCTATTATAGCCATGACGGCACACGCCCTGGTCGGAGACAGAGAGAAAAGCCTTCTGGCGGGCATGAACGACCACGTCACGAAGCCCATTGATCCCGACCTACTCATGGAAGTACTTACCAAATGGCTACCGGATGAGCCTAAAACTAAATATGTACAACCATCTCCTATGGTTAAAGGAGAGAATATTCCTGCTATTTTTACAAATTTACCAGGGATCAATGCAAAATTGGCCATAGCAAGAGTCAGAGGTAATCTTGCGCTTTATGAAAAGCTCCTCGTTAACTTTGCGCATGATTGCAATGAGGTGCACTCAAATCTTTTCTCTATGATTTCCGAAAAAAAATATGAAGAAGCGCGCCCTTTAGCTCACACTATGAAAGGAGTTTCGGGAAATATCGGGGCCGAAACGATGTACCTGGCTTTTCATGAAATTGAGACTGCTTTGAAGAACGGCTCTGACACCGCGTTAACTTTACTAAAAAATATGGAGCCGGAAAGAAAACGTATAGCTGAAGCAATTATCAAAGCATTTCCTGACACTGAAAAGGATGAATGTGTCAGTGATGGTAACGCTGAAAGCAAAAACATTCTGTTTCAGGAAGCTCTGAAGATCCTGCCGCAAATAAGGGAAATGTCGGACCTTCTGGAGAAACACGATGTCGAAGCCAGAGATGTTTATCGATCCATCGAATCTGAATTAACTCATGCTGCTCCAAAGTTTGCAAAAGAACTCGGTTTTATGCTTGGTAAATTCGATTTCACTCGCGGGCGTACAAAGGTTGAGCAATTTATATCTGAATGTGAGCAGAAGGAGGGAGAAAATGGATAAGGCCCGAATTTTAGTTGTCGATGACACTCCAGCCAATTTGGATATTCTGAGTGAGCTATTGAGTCCTAAATATCGTGTCTACGCAGCTATCAATGGGGAAGACGCCCTGCGGATGGCTTTATCCGATGCCCCCCCCGATCTTGTATTGCTGGATATCATGATGCCGGGAATAGATGGATATCAGGTATGCACAATGATGAAGGCCGATGAGCGAACTCGTCAGATTCCAATAATATTTGTAACGGCCATGGATGAGATTGAAAATGAAGAAAAAGGCTTGAACCTGGGAGCTGTGGACTACATCACCAAACCTTTCACCCCCTCAATTGTTATGGCAAGGGTAAAGACTCATCTCTCATTATACAACCAGACAAGATTATTACAAAATTTGATCAGTGAACGGACCATAGAACTTGAAAAAGCTAAAGATGAAGCAGAGTCAGCTAATCGAGCCAAAAGTAGCTTTCTTGCTAATATGAGCCATGAACTTAGGACACCACTCAACGCGATCATGGGAATGGCCCAACTCCTCTTGGGAAGTCCCTTCAGTAAAGATCAGAAGGAGTTCCTGGAGGATACGTTGAAATCTTCTTCCCGGATGTTGACCATGGTCAACGATCTACTGGAATTATCCCGCGTGGAAGCCGAAAGAATCCTTCTTTGTCCCAGTCAATTCAAAATAAGGGAAAGCATTGATCAGGTTCTTTATCTCTATCGGGATCAGGCAAATCAAAAGGGACTTACTTTTACAAGCTCGTTTGAAGCAACTATTCCAGATTTTCTGTATGCTGATATTGGTCGTATTCGCCAAGTATTTATGAACCTGTTAAATAATGCACTTCGTTTCACGAATAGCGGCTTCATAGATGTAGCAGTCAAATTTTGGGGAGAAAATGAGGCAATGCTCAGTGAGCCAGCTACGGTCATTTTCTGTTTCAGCGTCAAGGACAGCGGTATCGGTATCTCCGAGGAAAAACTGACCTACATCTTCGAGCCTTTTTCCATCGGAGAAAACTTTATGACCAAGGTCTACAGCGGCGCAGGACTTGGTCTTTCTATCTCAAAACATCTCGTCGAGCTTATGGGAGGACACATCTGGTTGGAAAGTCAAGAAGGTGTCGGTACTACTGTCAACTTCACCGTTCCATGCAGGTTGTGCACAGTTGACGAGGAGGACTGAGCAAGTCACGCGGGACATAAATTGTCCCCCAGACCGTGCGCGCTTAGAAAGTTACCAAGGCCCTTAGTACAACCCACCATGCATAGTCACAGTATATAAAACATCTGAAAGCAAATAACTTATTAGGCGTAGATCAATTCGGAACTAATACAGACACCCCCCTCCAACAATGCTACCTGTTAATTTTAATGCGCTTTAACTTCCTTTTTTGGTTACGCTTCACCACTAAAGTTGCAAACGATCGGATAACGCCTCCAACTCGCTCAAAACACCTTCCAACCCGCTCAGCAAATCACGGCAACCTTGAACCTCCTGTTCCAGCTCGGAAATCCTCTGCCCTTGTTTGGCTATTTTGCGGTCCGGATCTTTCAGCTTTCTTCTTGCTCTTCTCTTAAACGGCTGGCGGGCCCCTATTTGTTTTGGCTATTTTCAACTTTATCCCTTTGGGGGAGCGTTGATGCCCCATTTCGTAAATTTGCATTCTTTCTTCTTCTGAATTGCTATTTGCGGCTGATGCTTGTTGGCTCCTGATGCTGATAGCTTAAGTTTAGCCTTACTTTTGTCACTGAACTGGATAGCCTTTTCGTACGTATAATTGCATTTTTGCTAGCTCCCTCTTCAGCCGCTCATCCATGTCGTTGAAAGCTTCAAATAAAATGATCGTACACTCGATGGATTTCTTACCGATAGTTTCCATGGCGAGCATAGTAAAACCGTCACGGGTCATGTTGCAGGACGACTCCTTTATTTTTTCTCCATTCGGCTTTTCAACCTCAATTGATGCGGACGCAAAATTGCGCTCGTTAAATTCATCAGGAACTTCAAGGCAGCGGATAGCTTGCAGGACGCTCTTATGCTCCAGTTGAAACAACTCAGCCACGACTAAAGAGGAAACCATTGGCCTACCGTTTTCGATTATCAATTTGCTAAAGACAGATAACTCATTGTTTTTACCCACTTTTCTATTCATATTTTCACTCTACATTGTTTACAGTTAATACAATCGCAAAATTCAGGAATTCTGAATTTCACCAGCAATTTTCGTTGAACCGAAGGTGAATAAGTCCATCTCAGCCCCGAGGCTGTGCAGGGCGTAAGGTCAACCGCTTTGAAAAAGTGGGCCCACCTTACCTGTCCTGCCTTCGGACTCTGGGAGATTATGCTTTATTTTAGGTTATTCTGGTGAGATTTAAGGAGAATCTTCAATAATAACCGATAATAATCAAAAATCTCCTATCATAACTGATCGTATCCAAAAATCTCCTATAATCTAGGTGTGTAAGCTTCAGCTCAGATAGATTTGAAACAGCGACGAAATTGCCATTACCCATCACCTCCTTATATTTTTGATAGGCCGCGTTGTTTGAGTCATTTTTTCTTTTTCAGCGCGAATTTCGCGAACTTTGCGAATTTACTAATTCAATATGAAGTGTGCGAATTTTGCGAACTTACTCGCAACGCACTTTGAATAAATTCGCAAAATTAGCTTTTTTCGCATAAATAAAATATTTTTCGTGGTCGCCCTCCTCCTTGCGGCTTCACTTCTTCGATTCGAATATTTTTGCTGGCAAGGAGGTTATTCAGGGCCACGGTCATCTTTCGTTTTGAGATGTGGTTTCCGAAAAATTTATACAGACCGGAAGTATCCAGCTTTCCACCGGACTCCTCCAAAGCTTCCATAATCTTCTGACAAGTCGAATCACTCTCCAATCCGGCAAAAATGAATCGCGCTGACTGTTCGCAATAATCCCAGAGAGCAAGAGCCGCTTTCAAATGAGGGAGCCGAACGCAGTCACTTCCATCAAGCAAGGCGTAAATCAACGCAATGCGCCGGACATAAGCTTCAGAGCGGTTAAGCACTGAACCAAGCAAATCAGCACGCTCTTTCGCCAACAGCGGATAGATGTTTCCCCATTCCTTTTTGGCTTCAGGATCAAAATCCATCTGAGAACATGCTTTCGATGACTCCAGCAATAAGTGAAGCTTCTTTTGAAACGCTCTCACCTGCTGACTATCCAAAGGTTCCGGGAAGGGGATCAATTTTGTTCTACGGACGCAGAGCCATAGGAAACGGTTTGCAAAGCCGTTGAAGATCTCAACCCGATCAAGTCGGGCGTGCAGCTCTTGCAAAGTAATGTGGGTAGTAATGGCAACGTGGGGATTTGTTGCCACCAACCTGCTTGTTTTGGTCAGCGGCTCGATGATTCCGCCATCAAACAGGGTACGGACAATGGTTGAAAGAGTATTGCCTTCCCGCTTTGTACAAGCCAGAGCCCCTGCAAATTCCTGATCAAGGATAAAAAGACGTTTGTCTTCAACTCCGGGGTCCATAGTAATCTGCTCACCAACTCCGGTGCTTTTATCCACGTGATATTTCAGTTCCGGATCACGTATGGCATGTATCAGCCCTTCGCCACTGGAAAGCGGTCCTTGGGATGTCTGCGCCGAAATCCATTCCTTTTCATTGAAAGCGAACAATTCCCGGATAGGAATGGATGAAGTGCCTTTACGCGCTTTCGAACTCTGGCCGACAAGCACGGCATTTATCCGGCTATACTGCTTCTCTCCGGCAAACATGTGCGGAGACTGCCCGACTTCAACACCAAAACGACATAAAAAAGTCGCGAGAACAGCAATTGGATCGGCTTCAGACTTCTCCACCGCAAATTCTGCAAATTCCCCGGCAAAACCGTAAAAAACCGCTTTGTCCGGGATCGGCCACGCCGAGGTGGTTAGCCCTGAATACGGATTGCTTTCTTCAACAACCTTCTTTCCGGCCTGTACTCCGCTCTGAAGAGTCTGTTGAACTTCCTTTGGTCCCAGACCTGTTTGCAAAGCAGCTTTAGCAATAGCTTCAACGTTCCCGCCATCCGCCTTACCAGACGCAAGATCCTTCCCGACTTGAAAAGCGACCTTGTTTAAAGAATCGTTACGGGTTCCTTTCTCAGCCTTCAGTAGGGATTGGACATATGCAGGTTGGTTTGTCTGTGAGTCGGACGCTAAGCCATTAAGAATAAGCTCGACCAGCCAAGCAGGAGCTTCAGCGGGGGAACATTCGGTTATCCATTGGTAAGAATCACCCGAAGCATGAACCGATGGCGGCAGGATAATATAACCGCCAGTTCCACGGATATCGAGACCCTTGCCGATCTTGCTGGCAGAGTTACGTATCTCAACATCAGCAGGCTGTATGAAGAATAGATGCCGTCCGCCGCTCCCAGTTCGCTGGGTCAGTGTTTCGGGTAATGGAGAGTTCTGGCTTTCAAGCAAAGCAAGCGACTCTTCCCCGTGCGGAGGATCAATATCCAGAACAAAACTGTTCGCTCCGGTCGGGCTGCCTATATTTGCCTGTGGAAATTGCTGCCACCATTGGGTGATTTGATTCAGGTCGGTAGTCGCGCTTTTAAATCCACCGGAAACGCAAGGCCGTTTTCCTGAGCATGGAAAGACGGGGAGTCCCTGCTTTGCATAGAATAAAGCAGCATCGGCAAGCGTCATAGTTGATACGGATGAAAGGGAGACCATTAAGCCTACCCCTGCAACCAGTTTTCAAGCCATGAAATCAGATCTTCACGAAGATACGCGACTCGTCTGCCGCTTTTGATGCTTTTCGGACCTCGCCCTTGAGAATCCAGATTGGCAAGGTATCCGCTTGAAATCAGCCCGCCGAGGTAAAGCTTTACATCCTTACGGGCAATGATCGGGGGAAGTGTTTTGTGCAGGATCGTCAGATCAGCACCGGAAGACTCATTTGATTCTTTGATTGGCATAAGTGTTAACCTCCAAACATTTGTTAAGATGAGTGAAGGTTAGCACTGGCGGGATGGCTGTGCGGAAAACTGGGAGAGTTTGTTACCCTGCGTTAAATGCCGTTAATCAACGCTATTCACACCGTTGGGATTATTTGGGAGATTTTTCTTGTATCTGGATAGGTAATTTTCAAATGATTTGTACACGATTCTTACAGCCTCTTCATGATCCAAATACTCACGCCAAAGTCTGGGAGTCAGGGGGCCACTAGAATAGAAAAGCTTTTCATCATGAAGGACAACTTGAAAATCATCAAAACATACCGGTTTTTCGGAAGAGGATTTATCTTTAATAATATTCCAAAGGCTACGGGCAGACATTTTGCGGTTAACTCCAAGAGAGTCGCAAAGCATAGCGAACCATTCAATATTTTGCTCAACCGTTTTCGCCGGAGCCGTATCATCATTTTCTTCCTTAGAACGGGGAAAAGTTTCAACCGCCCAGTTGTAAAAATCGTCAACAGTAACTGACAATTCATGCAGGGATGATCTTGAAATCCTTTTGTCTTCGTTGAGGTCATCCAGAAGGTCGTTTGATATGGCTATGATTTTGAGAAGCTGTTGGATCGGTAAATAATTTCCATCTTCTTTAAGTATGCCCGGGGATGGGACAGAAACATGGCTTAAATCGATATCAGCAAGATTTGTATAAGCAACGATTGGAGAAGCTTTAAGCATCTGCTCAACTATCTTCATAGGGAACAGAAAAAGGCTTCCGTGTGCTCTGTCTTCGAGCAGGGATAGGGATAATTTCAAATGCCTATTTTCACGCGAGAATGACCTCACGTGTTTGAGCATGTCTTCTGCGTATATGGTTAGGTGGGTTGGCCTTTTGTGCCAGTGGTATTCAAGTGTCATAGATTTTATCCATTCGGTGTCCTTATTGGAGAGCAGAATCAAGAGCTTCAATCATACTAACAATTTTAATTACAGTGCTACGATCAAATTCAGCTCGATCTGCTTCATCATGCGTCCCCTTATTCAAATACCTCCATTCACGAGAATTACCATTCATATCTAATAAAGTATCGAGAGGCGTGAGTACGTTTAATTTATTGCTATCCCCGAAATTGCCCTTAGCAATTTTAGATCTAAGCTGTTCAGCGAGATTACGCAGTTCGATTGGAGATGCTGCGGATCGCATTTTTATAGATAGATTTCCATCGCCATAATCATTCACATATTTCCAGATCTTATACTTGGTAAGCGATTCAAGGGCCTGCCTTGATTTAGCTAAAGCATTGCGTATTTCTCCCCGATCGAGGCTATCAATCGCAGCAACGACGTAATTACGCGGCCTACAGTGAAAATCAACTCGAATATGCTGTTCTCCAAGTCTAGGTAAAAAAGAAAATAGCTTTGCCTGAGAAACAATTTTTCGTGGCAGTAGATTCTGAATATCTTTAAAAAATTCATCGCCATGACATGCTAAAATAATTTGTTTTTCACTAAAAAAATCATCTTCAAAAAGAGTTCTTCTAATTGCCTCCTTGTGGTCATCATCAATGGCATTCACCGGATCATCAAAAATTAGAAGAGGACAATTTTCTTTTAAATTTTTAGCCATTAAAATAGCAAGTCCAAGGCACCTTATATGTCCTTCACTTAACACATGTAAGGCATCAAAGCGTTTTAATGGATCATTCTCAAATGAAATTTCTAGGCGTTGGTTTTGGGCCAGCGGCAAATACACTTCTGCCAATCGTTCATTTGCTGCATCATTGCGGTTAAACGCATTGTACAAAGAAACTACTGTCTCTCCCAATTTGGCAACCAATTGAATTGGCAATGTATTTTTATACGCATTCAATCTAGCCACAAGATCAGCGTAACTACTTACAATAGAAATATTTCTTTGAACAGCAGCATGTTCATTTTTTACATCCAATATTAGCTGTGCATTTTCAGCATTAAAATTTTCTATTGTTTTTTTTGATTCCGCAATGGCTTTACTAGCAACATCACGCTCCGTGTTAATCCTAACTATCTGATGATTAAAACTGCGTAGTCTTTTTAATTGCAATTGCTTGTCAGATCGATCTTGAAGAACTTGGCCTATTGCTTTGTCAGCTGTTTCAATTTTTTTAACTTGTGATTCTAAGTGCTGCCATGGACTATAACCATCACTAAGAATTTTATTTAATGAATTCCACCATTCTAATGACACTTGAGAATTAGGACCTAACTGATAAGTATAAATCACATTTTCAGAAAAAAATGTACAACAAGTACTTATGATATGTGAAACACCGTTCAAAGAAGCATTTATCTCATGCTTTAACTTTTCTACAAGGTCTTGCTCTTGTGCTAAATGCTGCAAATTCTCAAGTTCGCTACTTGCATGGGTATACGGGTTAACGACAGTATGATTAAGTGGTGTCTTGCACGCAGGGCAGACACCTGCGTTACTCTGTTGGATTTGTTGAACAGCTTCATATAAATTTTTAAAAGAGACCTGTTCGCTTGCAGCTTGAAGTATCTGCTGCTTTGCTGCCAAATCAGATAAATTAGCTCTAATCGAATTTCCTAAACTTTGCAGCGTTGATAAAGATAATCCCATTTGGGGATTAACTGGTTGGGCCAACTCATTCTCTAGGAGATTTATTGCTCCAAGATTTTCCCCCTCACCATTTATCTCTATTCCCATCTGGCTAAAAGTTAGGCCTTCCCGAAATTGATTGGCTAAATTTTGTTCTTCTCCTACAAGCCTTTTCAACGCTTCTTCGGCTTCTTTCTTTTGTGCTATCGCCCCCGCTAAAGACTGCTGCTTCGTGCTCAATTCTTTTGATTTTAATCCTTCGACATCAATATGATTATTACTCATCTCTGCGCTAAAATTGCGGACAAACGAATTGAAAGCATCCATCCCAAACAACGTAGAAATCAATTCTCCTTGTTTCGCTGGGACCTGAGCTGCGATGCGTGAAAAATTATCTATGCGGTTCTTTTCAACGAAACAAAAACGGTACAAAGGCTCATTGGCAACAATTATAGCATCGTTGTCCCCAATAATTTCTGGAGCTTCAAAATTATTGGTATAAGCATTTTTCAAATATTTATTTTGATCACGGAATCTCTTGTTATCAGCTTCAGCTACATTCCCTAAAAGTCCATATTCAAGTGCTTCGCAGAAGCTAGATTTTCCTGTTCCGTTTGGCCCATACATGAGGACAATTTTATCCGAAAGATCAAATTCCTCAGTTTGGGCAAATCCACGAAATGGACCTACAGAAATTTTCTTTAACGCACATGTGGAGCTGTTCTGTGTTTTAGATTGAACAGGGCTTATATGAATTTGGCTGCTAAGTCCGTCCCAATTCAACTGTGCCAGCTCAACAATTTTTTTTACGCGCTGCCCACGAGCCGTCGAGAGAGGAATCAAAGTCTCTAAATTTGACAGTACGAGGTTAGCTATTTTGCGAACATCCTCAGAAACAGAATTATCGGTAAGGGTTTGCATGAATCGTTGATATTCAGCACGGATCATATAAAATTCCTTCGTTAGCTCACTAAGCGACACATTTATTCAGCACATAAATATGTAACTCCCAATCAAGCTCGCTTGTCAAGGTGAGCTATCCCTATTTCCCTTAAGCAAATAAATAACGTTTTTTACCCCTCCACCCCTCAAAAAAGTTGTACAGGAGTTGTACAAAACACCAGACACAAAAAAAGGACTTACAACCATAAAGCTGTAAGTCCTTGTATTATCTGGTACCGGGAGCGAGACTCGAACTCGCAAGGCATTGCTACCGGCGGATTTTGAGTACTGAATTCAACTGTTTAACCGGATTTAACCCAGCCATAAAGTCTTTATTTAAAAGGACTTACTTCTTTAATTGAGCTTGTTTGATTTCCCCATAATTTACTGTATTCTGGCCTCCTTTATGGGGAATAGTATGGGGAATACAGCTTCCCCACCCTGCGTATCTAAGTACGTGGTGAACAGATATTGCTCCCTATAATTCCCCACAAATCAGCTCAAAAAGGAAAGCAGATGGCCGCAGTAAAAAGACACAAGACCGCATATAAGGGCGTGTTCTACCTAGATAGTAAAAATAAAGTCACCGGGGTAAAGGAAAAGATCTATTACATACGCTACTATAAAGATGGAAAGTCCATTGAAGAAAAAGCCGGGCGCCAGCATCAGGACCAGATGACACCCGCCAAGGCTAACCGTTTGCGTGTCCTGCGCATTGAAGGGAAGATTGACTCCAATAACGAGCGCAGAAAGAAAGTTCGGGCGGAGCGCAACAGAATGACCGTTGGCCGGATCTGGGAAGCATTTTATGACGCCAAACAGGAAAACAAAAGCATCAATGATGACCGCAACCGCTGGCGGAGCTACCTGCTCAAGGATTTCGGGAAAAAGATTCCTGAAGAAGTAGTCACTACCGACATCGACCGTCTACGCCGCAAATTGCAGAATAAAGGGCTTGCCCCCGGAACAGTCAAGCAGGGGCTTGTCCTGCTCAAACGCATTTTAAATTTCGGAGCCAAGCGAGGGATGTGTCAGCCAATCAATCAGGCAAAGCTTTACTTCGAGATGCCAAAAATAAACAACATCAAAACGGAAGACCTCACGCCCAGACAACTTTCATCTCTCATGGAGGCCATTGAAGCCTCATCAAATAAACCCGCTGCGGACATGATGCTTATGGCCCTATATACAGGCATGAGAAAAGGCGAAATATTTAAGCTGAGATGGAACGACATTGATTTTAATCGTGGCTTCATCACACTGGGAGACCCTAAAAATGGAACAGACCAGCGCATACCTTTGAATAACTCAGCAAGATCTGTTTTAGAAAGCCAGCCCAGAAAAAGTGAATACATTTTTCCCGGCAGAAAAACCGGTCCCACAAAAGAAATGCGCATCCCCTTCCGCAGAATCTGCGATAATGCCGGTCTGCCCAAAGATTTCCGCCCCATGCACGGACTGCGGCACGTTTTCGCCTCTACTCTCGCCAGTTCGGGACAAGTGGATCTGTACACCTTGCAAAAACTGCTCACTCATAAGACGCCGTCTATGGTACAACGGTACGCCCATTTACGTGATGATGCCATGATGAAGGCGAGTGAAGTTGCAAATAGTTCTTATAGGGAAATGACAAAAAATATGACGACAATCCAGAATCATCAAAATGAGAAGTAAGAAAATGCCTAACAACTCTCCGCACCAACTATTTTTAATTAAACTTTGACACCCTGATAACGACCCCAGTATTAATGTTATTCGCAAAACAACTAAAAACATTTAACATGGAACGTGCAATGCTTGATGAAATATACGCCGACTACCAACAACTCGACAGTATAAACTTTACAGTTATCACTTCTCAGCTACAATGGCTCCCTCTATTTAATGACGATCTATACCTTGGCATGCAAGCAATGAATATAGGCATCGTTGACACGACTCTCACTCAAGAAGAAATTGGCTTACTACAGGAATACATTAAGATTGAAAGAACTCCCACGGAATATGCTTTAACTGTTTCGGCGATGTCTCAATTATGGATCTTTGGGTTATATGAAGTACTGAGACTGTGGCGAGAAAGACGATATGAATTCGACAAATTATATAAAAACGGCGGAATAAGCTCCAAGCTTGCCCACTGGGAAAAAAGTGAAGATGAAAACCTCACGACAGCGATCAGAAGTCGGCAGCTTAAAAAATATGAGGAAGATGAATCATATAGGGCTAATATTAATGGCGTTTGGAGTAAAATAGAAAAAGTATACAGATTAGTTGAACTCTTTCGCATGAACCTAGCCAAGCACTGCGCACCGGGAAAAAATAACGCTATCCCACGCGCTCCGGGATATGGACGAATTAACATGCAATGCGGTTCGCTTGACTACGAATTGATAACTAAAGATAAGTCGTACGCCTATCTAAACCGAAGGAACATAGCAGACAAATTACGGCAAGCTATTCTTGATAGCTCTGAATACCGAAATTTCTAAAGAACCCTCTGCCCCATCTCAGTCAACCGATACTTCTGATTTCGACTATTGGGCTTGTCGGGAATGGTCATTTCCTCAAGCCCTTCTTCCAGTGCGGGCTTGAGGTAAAGTTCCCTAAATGACTTGCGCTCTTTGAGAGCCCAAGGCGCAAAGAAAACCGTCTAAGGCGCAATAGGCTGCTGAATAGAAATGCCAAGATAGGCACACGCCTCTTCATATACATCAATCTCTGAATCAACCCCGACCTCGAAACTGACAACAAGGGCATATGGAACTTCTACATCAAGATGTCCTGCTTGTTGCCTACAAATGATACTGGCTTCAATATCATCATTCAAAGCAACCGCCTTAGTTCCTTCGTATATATTATGAATAAGTGTCCCCCGTTCTATAGTTGTATTCGGGGCCTGAAGTTGCTTCTTCCTTTCAACTCCACATTCACCTGCTTCTATATTTAGATCTAAAACAGCCTGTCGATATTGCTGGTGCCTCGAATTAATAGGCGAAAGCCATGCTAAGGTTGTAGTAAGCGTTCTGATCTCCTTTTTTGCGGAAAGGGATGGAGGCAAAGGAATGCGAACCTTGTGGCAACGGTCAACAACAATATTATCCCAAAAAATTAGAGTTGCACGCTGAGCAGTACAAGAAAGAACACGAGAAATATCAGGACGTCCCATCCCTAATAGCCTAGCAATATTAGTACGTCTCGGTGAATGTTGATATCTTCCTATCGGCTCAATGAGTTTATCGAGTTTATCTAGGTCCTTCGGCCACCGGCAACCATGAGCAAGCAAAGCTTTTAACATTACAGCTCTATGAGACTGCGGAACAAATGACTCAGGAAATCTATCCTCAAGCTCATCAAGCATCTCATTTAGCTGAATTGCTTTTCTAGTTATTAGTGCAGTTGCATTACTGGTCCCGCAAAGATTCGTCGTAGCATTTGAATCCCCGGCCACAGATGGGGCGGCAACTTGTTGTCCACTATAATTAGTTGGCTGTACCAATGGAACTATCGCACAACAGTCCCCATTAGGCATTATTCTGCCTAAAATACGCCCCCCATCATAAAACAAATCTGGTTTTATAGCTCTTTTATGACCTAGCCCGACAGCAGAAATAGGGCTTGGCCCATTTTGCTGAGGAAGAACATCGACAAGCGTCCGAGGATGACCGGCTTCACAAGCATCGGCATGCCAAGCACCAACAGTCATAGCATTTATAGCTTCAGCAGGAGGCAGTAATGTTCTATTTCTCATATCCAAAGCAATCGATTTAAAATAGCAATCCTGTAGTTCGTCTTCAGGTAAATCTTCAAATGCTCTAATGCTTTGTTGAGAAGGAAAGTCTAACTTATGAGAATGATTGCCAGCACTTACAACAAACAGGACTTTATATTTAAACGCGAGATAATCAAGCACTTTTGCCCATGGGCTAATCCTATTTGCATAAGGAGCTTTAGGATCTCCCAGAGAATGATTTATCACAACAACATCTGGTGCTGTTGCTTCATGCCCATCTACGCCTTCCTTTAAACGTTTTACTGCATTATAGATAACATCTATTGCAAGCTGATCATCAGGCGTTGTCTCTTCAAGTTCCCCCCTATCATTTTTAACGGTTTGCAAAACTGGTATAACAACTAAATTGGTGTCAAGTGAAGGCTCATCATCATTATGCAAATCCCCGTGTAAAATTAATGAAGCCATTGCCGTCCCATGATGACGATTATTCGCTGGGCACCTTGCTTCAATATTCAAAAAATCATCCACGCTAATTCGTCCTGAGAGGCAATTATGTCTGGCATATGGATAACCATCTATTAATGCTGCTACAGGATCAGTAAGACTCTCCCCCTTTGGAATATCAACGGTTCCTATGGATTGAGAAGAAGGACATAAGGCCATGGCCCTAGGACTTAAATGCATTATTGCATCAAGTTTTGCAAAAGGATTAGTTTCGACATTTTTTAGAAAAGAAATATCCTCATTGGATAATTCCGCAAGGACACCGTAATATTGGACTTCAGGTATTCTTGAAGAATGGACAATGCGCCCCCCTAAATTTTCTAATACAGTACGAACTTCTACAAGTGCTGCTTGTTGCTTTGCTGTAGAATTAGAAAACCATAAATCCATTTCAAATAAAAAATTTTTCTCACGACTTGAATCCATCCAGAACTCAACATCTGTGATAAAATTATCTGTGACCCTATCTTGTGGTCCCCATGGACGAACATCTTTTAAATTAGCAAAAAGCGTTTTCCACTGACCTTGCCCTGTTTCGAATGATTTACCTTCTTGATACCTACGCCATAAAGAATAAAGTTGCTCCATCGCTTTTAAGTCAGGCATTGCAAGGTACACAACACCAGAAACAGACTTATCTTCTTTCGCGCCAGTTTTCTGCGAAGTGTAATAGAAATCTTCATCAGGATCATATTCTTCCTCAAATGATCCTAAGAATTCTAATCCAGCCGACTTTGCCGTTTTGGCAAAATCGGACAATAAACCCACTACCTCAAAAACTAATGCTCTATCAGGTGCTATACCAGTTGGGTCATCCTTTAACTCTAACCTAGCGTTAGGCTTACTTAACACAGACCCAAGCCTGCTAAATTTAGGGGAAAATTTATTAAGCTGGCGTTGATGCTCGGGACGATTTACCGGACGAAAAATTGGCTTTCTTTTGGGACGCTGTATGTTTTCTTCTCTTGTCATCCAAAGTAGAGGTTTTTCTGTCATAACGGACGCTCCTTATAAAGTAAGCGAAACAACTATGCTTCGCCAGTAACAATTATCCTAAATGCTATTTCAATATTTACAAAAAAAGGCACAACAAAATGTTGTGCCTTGTCTTAACTACTTGGAGTATAGCGTGTTTTCCATTGTTGAAGACGAGAACCTATAATCTCTTTCAAAACCTTTTCCCCCATAGAAAGAATGTATCTACGACGAATATCTAAACAAAAATCTTCAGCTTCGGCATAACTTGTTCCACAAAGATGTTTAGCCAACGTTGAAGGTTGGTAACCAGAATTTTCTTCAAATTGATTTAAAAATATTGAAAAATATGCTTCTAAATTTTTACGAGTTGGTCGAGGCAGCTCTAACCGTGCTTCAAAACGTCTCCAAACAGCTTTATCCAATAACTCAGAATGGTTTGTTGCAGATATGACAACAGTATAGCTAGGAAGATCATCAATTTGCAGCAACAAAGAGCTTACAACTCGTTTGATTTCACCTGTTTCATGCGTATCGCCGCGTTCTTTTCCAAGAGTATCAAATTCATCAAAGAAAAGAACGCAAGGGGTTGTCCTTGCGTAGTCAAATATGCTTTTCAAACGAGACGATGTTTCGCCTAAAAATGAACCAATAACTGTTTCATAACGAACAACAAAAAAAGGAACGTTTAACTCATAGGCAAGGGCTTCGGCTAGGGACGTTTTTCCATTACCTGGGGGGCCAGCCAAAAGAAATTTATGACGGGGTTCTAATCCATGCGAGCGCAAAACAGAAGCCCTGTGTTGCTCCTCAATGATCTCTCGACAAAGATCCATGCAGGGTTGAGGTAAAAAAAGACTATCAAGAGAACGTCGTGGGGTATGCTCTACAATAAAATCTTTGCCGTTCCGGCTTCCATTACCATTACGAACGGGTCGACGCGACAATTCATTCGCAGGAGGACGCACTGGAGCATTCTGCAAGGAAGCAGTCAAACGGTCAGCAAGAATATTATGCTGCTTAGCACGCTCCTCAGCAATAATAGCCTCGGTAACTTTTTTTATCCGAGTCCTATCAGCTTTGAGAGCTGCTCTAACTAAATCTATTAATAAATCGCTACGTGCCATGATTATCTCATTTTTATAAAAGCGGTTGTACTCTGATATGTCATTAATGGCAACGTTAACATAGCTTTCCAACCATATGATATTCTGTGAAAAAAATGTTAACTTATATTTTTGAAATTTAATCTCAGTACCACAGATTTAACGCGCTAATCCTTTATGTTTTCTAACCATAACACGCTTCCTCACCGCCCGCACAACCTCCCCAATTCCCTCAAAACACCTTCCAATTCGCTCTGCAAGTCCCGGCAACCCTGAACTTCCTTTTCCAGCTCGACTATCCTTTGCCCTTGTTCGGCTATTCTCTGATCTTGCTGCTTCCACCTTTGTTCCTGCGCTTTCTCCATCCGTGCCATCGTTTCCGATAAGCTCCGACTTAACTCGTTCATGATCTACCTCTGGAGTAAAACGGCTGGCTGGCCGTTGTTTGTCTGTGCTATTTTCAGCTTTGTCCCTTTCGGAAAAACCAGATATTCCTGATCTTTGGCCTGATATGCGTTGATTCCCCATTCTGTAAATTTGCTTACATTCTTTTTCTGTCTTGCTATTTGCGTGCTGATTACCGCTAATTCCTCGTGTTTCCCTTTGATTCTCCAACCGTAGAATCCTGTTATGCAGGCCGACATTATGACCAACAGCAAAGTGGATATGAGATTTGCCAAAATGCTTTGCTTCCAGTGATGTGCTGAGATCTTGGATTGCCTTTTCCTGAGCTTCTGAAGATGGCCTTCCATATCGCTGGTGATGGTATTCAGCTCGCTTTCGGCATACTTCAGCAAGTTCGCGCTCAAGTCTTTCAATGCGCTCTTGGTGACTTGCTCGACCTCCTGAGACTGTGAGTCCATCTTCTCTTTTAATTTCTCGGTCAGCTCTCCAAGATGATTCATATATTCCTCCTTTCAATCGGACACGCTTCTTGTCTTTTGGTAACTCCAAAGTGATGTAATTCTTGCCCTGCCTCGGTATGGCAAAACCAACTTCTTTAAGGGCTTGCACCAAATCATTTCGATCTTTGAGTAATCCATCAGTGATGCCCTGCCCCAAGTAGTCAGTGACGGTCTTTCGAAAATCATTCAGCTTCTTGCCACTCGGAGAATGCATATCTTTTCCCGGCTGATTGAGCCGGGACCGCTTCAAGTCATCAGGCTTTGCCCACTCCATGCGTTCATTCCAGAGGTCACGCCAGACGTCATATTGTTTCTGCCAATTGGGCGGGCATGGATTCATGGCTTTATCCTGCCGGAGTTCCGTTCTAGGTATGATGAAGTGCAACTCATGATGTCCGGCATGACTATGCCGAACCCAAAGGATAGAATACTGATCCGGCTCCATGCCTGCAAAGGCCACCTTTTCAAAGTCATCTATGACCTCTTTTTCTGTCCGTGGTGAAACTTCATCTTCTGGAGCCCACGAGAGCACGCCGGAAGTAAATTTCCATACCCGGTCAGTTGAACCGATCACCTTTTGTACTGTCTCCGGATCTCCACGCAAAACTTCGGGCGGGGACTCATCACGGCCTTTTCGTTTTGGATCGATAACGTAATCTACGGCCATGACTCCGCTCCCCTTTCCGTGTGGGAAGACCTTCATATACATTTCAACTCCTTTTCGACCGCTGAAAGTTCGGCAAGAATCAAAATAGAGTCGGCATTGCTTTTATAGGTATTTGCCCAGCGGGCAATCTGGTTAAGATTATTTCCAATACGAGCGATGTGAAGCAGCTTCTCCCTTTCACGTTTGGTTTTACGAACACGCTGCTTTCCCAATTTTTGGCGAACCAAATCGCCAGTGCTCATTCCTTTAACTTTTGCTTCAGAAGTGATGCTCTTTTTCTCTTCGGGGGTAACTCTGAGATTAATCCATTTAGTGCGTGCCGTGCTCATACTGCCTCCATTTCTCTGGCGTAAACGGAGGGATCGAAGGGAGGCTTGCCTCCCTCGCCAGCCCCAACGGCGGCAGTGGTTGCGCAGCAAACAGTGTCACGTTGGGTAGGCTGGCTATAGACTCCTTTTGGAGTCCCCTCTTGCACATGCACAGCCGGATGAACTTTATAGCTGGGACTCGGTGGACGGCCCGATCCGGCATATTGAACAGGGACCGCGACAATATATCCATACTCTTCAAGCATGGTTATACCCTGCTCAATCTGCTTCTTTTTCGGGAACCGTCCACGAATAGCACGCTGACATTCCCGGCTGGTGAATTGTTTAATCTTCCGATCTCCAATCCACTTCAACGCAGCCTGAGCACAAGAGGTAAGAGCATCACAGCCCATATCATGAAAAGCATACAGGGCATGAGAAACAAGCTTCTTACCCAGCTCGGTAGCCGCCAGCATAACAGACTGTTCAATTTTGGATTCTATTTGATGTGACGAGGCCAAATGAAGCAAACCAGCAAGGCGGGCAACCTGCCCCGGAACCTTGCCCGCCCAATCTGTCATATTTTCCAGACTGTGCCCCGGTCGCAACTCAGCCTCAATGAGCAAGAAAAAACTCTTCCACGACTCATATGCTTCGCCACTAAGCAGCAAAGATTGGCTTTGAACTGCCATATCAGGATTCACTTTGAAGGATAAAAGAAGTTCAACCCGTTCAAGAAAAGCTCGTTCCACTTGCAATGAAACCTGCGGCGGCTCCGCTATTCGAAACCCAAGCCGACTCTGCCCAAAGAAATAAAGAAAACGGGCCAGAAAACCGCGTCCTCTAAATTCTGGATTACCAGCCATGCCTCGCAAAACATCAGGCTGAGTTGTAACGCAGATAGTCAACAATGGATGCTTCAGCCCGATATACTGCCCATGTTTACGATCCACGCGACACGGTTCACCGCTGAATGCTTTCAAAATCAGGTCAAGATTAGGCATCCGGCTGTAGCGACCGGCAAATGTATCAAAAAGGCCGCCTTCAGCCTCAATGATAGACATGCACTCGCCCTGCTGCTCCATGAGCATAGCCAGACACTCAGGGGTGATGTCATCGGCAAGTAATCTTGGAATAGAAAGAAGTTCCGGCAGTTCGTCCTCAAGTTCCCGGATCTCTTGCAGGAGAGAGTTCCTACTTTCAGAGTTCTTTGCCTTGGCGGCCATGTTGCGACGGTGGTCAATTGCCCGCTCCAGTGTCAGCCGCTTTGAACGGACTTCCTGAGCAAGTGGACCAATTACCTTTTCTTGATCGTTCTCCCACTTGGTTAGTGGTCTGCGAGCAGCTTGCGTGACTGCACTTTTTCGTTCACCGGGGGGAAGTGGTGAGAGGAGATACAAATTCAAGGACTCGTGATAGCCCTCTTTAACCTGTATCTGAAACCTCCGCTGCGCTGCGGTTGATAGGACTCCAAATAGATTACAAAGAACCATCTCATACGGAACTTGCAACGATTCACTAAGTTCATAGCTGTAATCAGCCAATACAGACGGCAATGAAATTGAAGATAGTGAAGGCGGAAACTTGGGCCCCAACGGGACAGGGGCCTTATTCCCAAACAGAGATAGGATGTCTGTGCCGGATTCGCTCATCTAGACCTCGGCAAGTTGGCCTGTTCTTCGAGCGGGATCACTTTGCAGGATTCAACATAGATATCCAAATCACTTGCATCATATCCGACACGCCGACCAATTTTGATATAGCGCGGACCTTTTCCAAGGCAACGCCATACTTCTAAAGTACCGGGGCTGAGTCCCAATCTTTCAGCAGCTTCTTTTGTGCTTAACAGTCCTTGCATCGATTTCTCCTTGTTGGTTGGAGGTGTTTGTTATTCGATGTAAGGCAATCACGTTTAACCGAGCTGTTAAACCATCTGGAAGGGTAAAAATTCTGCGCTAGCCCCTCCAAGTTCTGTCGGAACACGACAGGACTTGCGACCAAAAAATTAACATTATCAACACATTAAATATAAATAGAATCAGAAGGGAGCAAGAGTTGTAAAAAGTCTGAATTTTATGGACAGAGCTTGTTACTAGATAAGATTAAGGCCCGAAAAAGCCTCGTTAGGGAAGAGAAACAAAGAATTGGATTAGGCGGGACAATATGGACAAAATGGACAGAAATCGAATTTTGTCCATATTGTCCATTTTGTCCCGTGTTTTTTATTTTACTTTATTGCCTTCGTGCCTGAACTCAGCAGGAAGGTTATCCCGAAATTCTCCGACAACGGTATCAGCAGGACGACTCAGATCCAAATTTTGGATGTAGTCTTTACTTATTACGCTATCTGCAATCGCTTTATACTCTTTGTGCGAGAACTGCTTTTTCGCTGTCGGGTCAGCGACCATTTCAAAAATCATATTTGCAAAGAAGTAGCCTTCCTTTCTTGCGCTTTTTAACTTCTTTTCAGCCTTGCCAAGACGGGCTTCCACTGTCCGGTACTTTTCAAGCTCTTCTTCAAGTTTCTTCATTTTAGAATTTCGCATTATAGTGATCCGCTCGTCTTCTGGTGCGAATCGTGGATATTTCTGTTCGATCTGTTCAACTTCATCAAGATCAAAAAAACAGCGTTCATCAAAAAGACGGTTGGACCTTTCTTTCTGGCGGAAAAAAGAAGAATGGAAAAAGCCAATTTTCAAAATCTTGGCAGAGTTGTTTTCAAACAAAAAATATACGTTTAGACGGGTTTCAAGAATAGCATTCATAAAATCAGCACTGGATGTTCGATTCCAACGAGATCTCAGTTCAGAAGCAGAAATCCTTCTTGCAACTCCATCCTTATAGATATTATTCATCCCTTCTAAAAGATGGGAGATCGCTCTGTTTAACAGACAAATTGTTCCCCAAAGTACACCGGCACAAACAAATGCATAGCCAAAGACCGAAGCATTAGGGGAACTGGGAGTGTACTTGATCAGAATTACAGGGCCCAGCATGCTAAAAAACAAAACAAGCCCCTCTAACAACCTATCTTCAAAGCTCTTATCTTGAAAAAGTGGCCAAATGAGAACTTCACGTTTAACCTTTTTTTCAACACTCTTGGGTTTAGCTTCAGCAGATTGCCCTTTCCCATTTTCAGAAGCATTCACTTCTGCAATTTGGACATCGGCAGCCTTATCATTTGACAATTTACTCATACTCTATCTCCCTATTATCCTATGCGGTTTATTCTCCCTTAACTGAGCTATACTTTATTTACAAATCGCAAAATCATTAAGTTAACTAAGCCCTTAAATAGACATGGGGAACACCAAGTGAAAAAAATTTGAACTTAATCAAACTTTTTTCACTTTTTTTCATTTTATGGGGAAGAGTATGGGGAGAGCTGTTTTAGGCATGAAAAAAGGGCCTTTCGCTTTTTGCGAAAAACCCTTTGATTTCAAGTGGTACCGGGAGCGAGACTCGAACTCGCAAGGCATTGCTACCGGCGGATTTTGAGTCCGCTGCGTCTACCAATTCCGCCATCCCGGCATGCGTGAGGGATTGTTAATATTAGATGAGGTTACGACTGTCAAGGGCATTTAGCAAGATATGAATAACTTGAGCTATTAATTTTCTTATTCGCCGCGGTGCTAACTCCTGTCAGGTTCATACTATACTCTATTGTAAACCGAGTAACTCAGTGCTATTTCTAACTTCCTTTCACTAATTCTAAACAAGAGACTCCCATGATTCCAACCGGCTCGCTCGTCAACGGTGCTGCTATTATCGGCGGTTCCATTATCGGTATTCTCCTGCACAGCAGATTTCCTGAACGTATCCGAGAAATTATTTTCCAGGCACTGGGCCTCGGCGTGATCCTGATCGGCATTCAGATGTCCTTGAAAGTACAGGACATACTCGTGCTAATGTTTAGCCTGCTCATCGGCGGAATCATCGGAGAGCTGCTGCGGCTGGATACCATGTTTGAACGCGGAGCCGGATGGCTGAAAAAGAAAGTCGGCTCCAAAGACACCAGATTCATTGACGGCATGATCACCGCATCCCTGATCTTCTGCATCGGGGCCATGGCTATCATTGGTTCATTAGAAGAAGGGATCAAAGGGGATACCACCATCCTCTACACCAAAGCAATGCTGGACGGCTTTGCTTCCATTGCCCTTGCCTCTACCTATGGCATAGGGGTGCTCTTTTCTTTCATTCCGGTCATTATTTATCAGGGAGCATTAACTATTTTTGCCAGCTCCTTTCAGGAGTGGTTCTCTCCGCTGATCATCGACCAACTTACCGCCTGCGGAGGACTGCTCATCATCGGCATCAGCCTGACTCTGCTTGAAATTAAACGGATAAACCTCGCCAACCTGCTCCCCTCACTTGGAGTTGTCATCGCGCTAACTGTATTTTTAAATTAATTTCATCAAAAAGAAGATGTTTTAAACGTTTTCATCATTGAATATTAATTTTGAATAGGTTTTAATACTCTCATGAAAATCCGCTGGAAAATGCTCATCATCCTGCTGACCTTTTCTCTGACTCCCTTGTTCGTGCTCAAAACCCATGGGCTGAACTCACTGAAGAGACTGGGCTCAGACTTGCAGACCCAGACCCGTGTAACCTTGCTTGAACGGGCCACCCAGAACCTTGCCGATCAGGCCAAGGGTGCCGCGATTATGATTGATATTGAGGAACGGCTCTATCAGACCACCCTGAAGAGCATCCAAGGAGAAGCGGAACTACGGTTGAACGATAACTATACTACCCCACCGGTAGAAAAATCTTTTATCACTACCCATAACAAAAGCTTCAACGAACCGGAGTTAATCAATAACCCGGCCTATAAAAAACGCGCCCTGATGGGCAAAGGGACAAACCGCAGAGGCGACCACACTACTATGGCCGCCGTCCAGCGCGGCGACCTGATAGACCTGCCAATCACGCTAAACCAGATATCTTTCTGGCTGGCCGGAAACTTGACCCGTGAACAAGCGGAGCCAGATATCAAAAAAATTGCTCCGCTACTGGCCGACTTTGAATCTTGTGCTACAGCTTTACAGAACCTCGTTCTATGGCAGGAAATTATTCTTGAGAACGGGCTGGTTGCCAGCTATCCGGGACACAATTCATTCCCCCGCAAATATGATCCCAGAACCCATGAATGGTACAAGGAGACCCGCAAACTAGGCAAAGCAAACTGGACTCTGCCGTCACTAGATGCAACAACCAAAACCCTATGTAACAGGTTAACAGCCCCCCTATATGGCAATGACGGTCAATTCATCGGAGTAGCTTCTCAGGTGATTCCAATCGGGAAAAGCCTGAGCAAGGCCCTTATCACTACCGATGCACAAATAGCAAAAGTAATGATGGTAACTACTCTTCACCGGGATGAAGGGCACCAAAACTCATTGCTGGTAATCGGTAAAATAGGCGAAGATCAGGCAGATAAACTAGTCCGCCCGGCACACGGGCGCTTCTGGCAGGCTCCTCCAGAAAAAGAATGGCTGACCGAAGACAACCCTGAATTCAAAACCCTGATCAAGGACATCACGGAAAAATATTCAGGCGTTCTACAAATGAATTATAAAGGAGTCCCCTCCCTGTGGACATACAGCCCCATAAATAAGGCTATATCCATCCTGATTATCACCCCGGTCCATGAATTTACTGCCGAGGCGGATGAAGCTGAACAATACGTACGAGAAAGCATGGCCAACCAATACGAAGGAACATCGCTGATCGCATTTGCTGTGATATTATCCATCGCTATTGTGGCCTATTTTGTTTCCCAGAGCTTATCTACGCCCATCCGCAAACTTTCCAAAGCAATGATAAAGGTTGGTGAAGGGGATTGGGATGCCCGAGCTGATTTCCACTCCAAAGATGAGCTGGGCGATCTTGCACAAAATTTCAACAACATGGTCCCGCAACTGCGTGAACATTCGAAGATTCGGCAGGCCTTAAGTCTGGCCGATGAAGCTCAGCAATCGCTCTTCCCGCAATCCCCGCCTGATATAGAAGGCGTTGAAATCGGGGCTCGCTGCACCTTTTCCGAACAGACCGGCGGCGATTATTACGACTTTGTAAGCTGCGCGACCTGCGGACCGCGAACTTTTGCCACCGCCATAGGCGATGTATCCGGACACGGCGTGAGCGCGGCCCTGCTCATGACCAGTGCCCGCGCCTACATGCGCGCTCTTTCAGGACGCGGCAAATCGTTGGTAGACTCCACAACAGCTGTCAACAGGCTTATAACCAAGGACTGCGCCCAGACCGGACACTTCATGACCATGTTCGTAGCCATCTGCAATGCAGAGGAAAGAACTGTAAACTGGATTAGAGCCGGACACGATCCCGGACTGATCTACTCTCCGGACAATGACACATTTGAACAACTTCTGGGAGAAGGGCTGGCCCTTGGAGTAGATGAAGACTACCTGTTCCGCGAATATCTGACTCAAATGAAGCAGGGTCAAATCCTCGTACTCTATACGGACGGTATCTGGGAGGCACACAGCCCCGCAGGCAAGCAGTTCGGCAAGGACAAGTTAAAGCAGGTAATCAGAGATAACTGCCATAAACCCGCTCAAGAAATGACTGAAACGATACTTGAAGAAGTAACAAAACATCGAAACGGCCTATCACTGGAAGATGACTGCACAGTAATCGTGGTTAAATTTTTATGAGATATTCAATATACGAACTAGCAACTTACGCTTTTGACCCTCTGCACGCGTTCTGGAAAAACGAAAAGACAGAACGGGCAGTGGCCGGAATACTGATAGCTTGTTTTCTGGCAGCTCTGCTGGGCATTGAGCTTGGCAGGCAAGGACTGCTCCCAGAAGCAATTGCCGCCAAAACCCCCACCAGCCATTACGCTGCCGTGGGGATTGCGTTCACTTTGGTCCTTGTTCTGGAGGTAATCAGCTTTATATTCGTGCTGCCCTGTTCCTTTTCCAAATCCGTAGGCAAGCAGCTAGAAATCCTCTGTCTGATTCTCATGCGCAATTCTTTTAAAGAGCTGGTTAATTTCCCGGAACCGATCACCTTCACCGGGAACATGACTCCCATCTATCAGATACTTTCAGACGGCGCCGGGGCCTTTGTGGTCTTTGTTCTGCTGGGAATATATTACCGTATCCAGAAATCAGGACCGTCCTTAAAACCGTCATTCAAGTTCAGTTACGTTGCCAGCAAAAAACTGGTAGCCCTGCTCTTACTGGGTATGTTCATGGGGCTGGGAGGATACTTATTCTATTGCTCAGCCAAAGGACTGCCTACCTTTGATTTCTTCAGCACATTTTACACCATCCTGATCTTCAGTGACATTCTGCTGGTGCTTATTTCTCAACGATTTCTCCCGGCTTTCCACGCAGTGTTCAGAAATTCCGGTTTCGCGCTGGTTACCCTGCTGATCAGACTTGCGCTTGCGGCCCCACCCTTCTACAATGCTGCCCTCGGGGCTGCCTCGGCCGGATTCGCGGTCATTCTAACCCTAGCTTATAATTCATTTTATCGAAACGAAAAGGAATCCTGATGAAAAGTATATGCATCTTTCTCGGAGCCAATCCCGGCAACGACCCCAAATACGCACAGGCGGCCCGCAACATGGGCCGAGAGCTGGCCAAACGCGGCCTGACCACGGTTTACGGAGGATCACGCACCGGGCTGATGGGTATCCTCGCTGAAAGTGCGCTGGAAGCCGGAGGCAAAGTAATCGGGGTTATCCCGGAAAGCCTCTACAAAATAGAAATAGCTCACACTGATCTTACCGAGCTGCACGTGTCCGACTCCATGCACGAACGCAAAGCACTCATGGCCGAACTTTCCGACGGTTTCATTGCCATGCCCGGAGGAATCGGGACCATGGATGAAATTTTTGAAATTTTCACTTGGGCCCAGTTAGGTTTCCATTCCAAGCCCTGCGGCTTGCTCAATGTGGACGGCTACTACGACAAGCTGCTCTCCTTTCTAAGCGACGTAGTAAAAGAAGGTTTCCTTAAAGATATGCATCGGGAAAAACTTCTTACCGCCGACACCCCGGACCTACTTATCGAATCTTTTGCCACTTACGAGCCGCCCAGCGGATCAAAGTGGGTGGAAAAAGTGGACGTCACCCAGCGCAAAAGCCAATAAAAAGCATCCCCCTGTTACCGCGGTAACAGGGGGATTTTCATTCCTTCTTTGGCTCTAAAAATTCAGGATCCACAAAATAAATCATCCTGCTGCGCGGCGACAGATAATCGAAAACTTCAGGCGCAAGCTTAGCAGGATTAATAGAATTGGTAATTGAATATTCAGGCTCATCTTCCAGACCAAGAATAAGAGCCTCTTTCTTTGGAATTTGTGGATCATATATGACAACACTGGGAAGCAATGGTTTGGAAAGATTTACAGAAATAACCATCCCAATCATTTCTTCATTGATAACAACGACTGTTCCCGGGGGGTAAATACCCATACATTGTATAAATGCAGACAGGTAATCAGGTTCAAAATAACTGGCCCTCTTGGAAAACATATACGACAATGCCTGATATGGGGTCAGAGACAAAGTCGGATCATGTTTGTTTATGAGGCTATCATAAAAGTCAGCAATAGCCAGAATCTTAGCCAGTTTTCCTATTCCCTCTCTTTCCAATCCTTTGGGATATCCTCCTCCACAACAGCGTTCATGGTGCTCATACACAATCTCCATTGCCTCTGGAGGGTAATTGTCACACCCTGAAAGAATATCCACACCGTAAAAAGGATGCTTGCGCAAGAGCTCCGCTTCTAACTTTGTAAGCTTTCCCTTTTTATGCAAAATCTTCTTTTCAATCTTTGACTTGCCTATATCGTGAAAAAGACCTCCCAGTGCGAGAATATGCATCTCATCTTCGTCCAACTCTATCGATCTTCCCAAGATCAAGGATAATACCGTAACGTTCATGGAGTGATAGTACACTGTGTCGCTCTTATCCATTTGCAAATTCAAAACATGCATAAGAGCTTCATAATCACTTAAAAAGTAACGACTTAAATTTTTCGAAAATGTCTCTGCTTCTTCAAAAAACTGCATGTTCCCTCTAGAAATGGAACGCATGAGTTTTTCAACCTGCTGTACCGACAAGGAATACTTCTGCTCTGCACGGGCAACTGACTTTTTCTTCTCCTTAAGCTTTTCCATCCGCTCTTTCTTCTCTTTGAACAAAGCGTCAGGAACAGGAGTAGAGTGAAGCTTGGCGGGAGGCGGACTTGACTTCTTCTTTTTAGCTTTCAATGGCGCAACCAAGCCTTTGTCCGGGACACAAATAACCTTGGCAATCTCCAAAGATTGCAAAGTTTCAATTTGCTCGAAATCCTTAATCCTAAAACTGCTGGTCAAAAATGGATGTCGGTACCACGGCACACCCACGAGCTTTATATAAACTCCGGGCCTCAACAGGTCTACATCGACCAGATATTCACCGTCTTTGAGCTTGGTCATATCAACTCACCATACGACAACTGTTAGAATATATTTCTTTCTTTTATGGTTATTTTTTTTGTTATATCTACTATATTTTCTGCATTTCTATGGATGTAGTCTATTATTCTAGAATCAAGCACCTGCTCTTTTGACAAGAACTTCATTTTTTTGCCTTTAACTACTCCATAAACATCTTCGGCCAACTCCATTCCTTCGGTAAGGCCCAAAGGATACACCTCGCGGATATGGTATTGTGCCTCGGAACCCAAAATGTGACCAAGAGCTTTGACGACTTTCGGATCATATCTATCCGTCCGTAATTTCATCATGGCAAGAGCTTCGCCCGCCCCTCGTCCTCCAGACTTGAGTCTGTCGTAATCGGAAACAACCTTTAAAATCCTTGCTCCGAGAGGTATTTCGTCTATGGAAAAACCTCCATCACTGCCTTCCGCCATATAGTGGGCCTCCTGCAAAGAGAGTTTTGTACAAACGTCCTCAAAATGCGGGAGTCTGGATAACAGCTTGGAAGAATATTCCGTATGCTGGATAAAAAGACCATAATCAACACTTCCGAAGACGTCTCCAGTCTCAATCTTCTCCAGCAAAGGGTCAGGCAAAAAAATGAACCCGATGGAGGATAACACGGCTGCAACCTCAGTACTCCATGAATCAGGATCCCCTAATTTTCTGCTCAAAGACTTTACCAGCGGCAAAATCCTGGCAGTTCGGCTGTTCAAACCGGGGTTATGCATAGCCGCAATATCACTGACCATCCGGATAATACCTCGAGTCATTTTGCTGGTCATATGTGACTCAACATTTGACAACCGATGAAACTCTAAAGCATCCCGCAAGGTCTTCTTCAATGTTTTGAGCGTACAAGGTTTGGTCAAAATTCTAAAAATATCACAATCATTTACAGCCTCAATAGCCACAGAAAGGTCAGCTTTTCCGCTCATAAAAACTCTTACTGTAGATGGAGAAACCTCTTTGACTTTGGCTAAAAACTCCACTCCGTTCATTTCCGGCATTTCATAATCGGACACAATAACATGAAAAGGGCCGCTTTTCTTCAAAAGAGCAAGCGCCTCAGACCCACCAGAACAACACGAAACATGAAGTCTTTCAGTTGACATTTTATTAAAAATCATATGCCACGATTCATCGTCATCGACCAAAAGAATCCTATACATACGAACTCCCCTTTTTCCCAAAAAAGACACCTTGTCTATCATTAGTATAATACTACTCTCTATATAAAATAAAGCTCGAACAAATAACTTCCTATTATTTTCTTTCAAAACCGCTAAATCTTATCGATGAAAGGCATACAGGTAATCGATTATATTTGAAAAAGGAGGCTGACAAAAACAAAACCATCTTATATAGATAGAAATAAAGCTTAAAGTGGAGAGTAACAATGAAACAGTCCGACTACATTGAACTTGAAGACAAATTTGGCGCGCAAAACTACAAACCGCTTGATGTTGTAATAGAAAGAGGCGAGGGGGTCTGGGTCTGGGATGTGGAAGGAAACAAATACATGGACTGCCTTTCCGCATACTCCGCTGTGAATCAGGGTCACTGCCACCCGCGCATTAAAAAAGCCATGCAGGACCAACTCGATAAACTGACTCTGACTTCAAGGGCTTTCCGCAACGACCAGTTAGGACTTTTTTACGAAGAACTCTGTTCCCTGACCAACTCCCACAAAATTCTGCCCATGAACAGCGGCGCTGAAGCCGTTGAAACGGCAATCAAAGCAGTGCGCAAATGGGGGTACATGGTCAAGGGGGTTCCAGATGACCGTGCTGAAATCATCGTCTGCGCTGACAATTTCCATGGTCGGACCATCTCCATTGTAGGTTTTTCCACCGATCCGGTCTCCCGGCGCGGCTTCGGTCCCTTTACCCCCGGCTTCAAGGTCATCCCTTTCGGCGACCACAAGGCCCTTGAAAATGCCATTACCCCGGATACCGTAGGTTTTCTGCTGGAACCCATTCAGGGCGAAGCCGGAGTCATTATTCCCCCGGACGGTTACCTAAAAAAAGTGCGCAAAATATGTACAGCCAACAATGTAACCCTGATTCTCGATGAAATCCAGACCGGACTGGGACGCACAGGCAGACTGTTGGCCGAAGAGCATGAAGGAATTGAAGCGGACATAACCCTCATCGGCAAAGCCCTTTCCGGCGGCTTTTATCCGGTCTCGGCTGTACTTTCCAATAGCGAGGTCCTAGGCGTGCTCAAACCCGGAGAACACGGTTCAACCTTCGGCGGCAACCCACTGGCCTGCGCTGTGGCAAGGGAAGCCATGAAGGTACTCAAAGAAGAAAACCTGATCCGTAATGCCGATGAAATGGGACAAAGATTTCTTTCTGGGCTGAACTCAATCAGCAACAGCAAAATAAGAGAAGTCCGTGGCCGCGGTTTGCTGCTAGCTGTAGAATTCAAGCTCGATGCAGGCGGCGCGCGACAGTATTGCGAAAAACTTAAAGCAAGTGGACTGCTTTGCAAGGAAACCCACGACAATATCATCAGATTCGCACCTCCGCTGGTGATTACCGCAGATCAAGTGGACTGGGCACTCGAACGTATTAAACCTGTTCTCTCTACCTAATCGGCAACAAACAACTACAATTTCAGACAATTAAAACTGCACAGGTATTTACGCATGTCACAGAGCATCAGATTTGCGACAATAATCACAGGGTTACTGATATTCTTCTTTGTCTCTATAATACCCACATTTGCTTTTCAGGAAGAATTAAGGTTTGACCGGCTTTCTCTAAGTGAGGGATTATCGCAATCCTCCATTCTGTGCATGCAACAGGATTCACGTGGCTTTCTCTGGTTCGGAACATATGATGGACTGAACCGCTATGATGGTAGAAAAATCAAAATATACAAAGGGGGCCCAGAAAAAGGCACCCTTTCTGACGGCAATATCCGTTCACTATATGAAGACAAATCCGGAATTTTATGGATAGGGACCAAGGGAGGCGGGCTAAATCGCTATAACCGCTTGACCGACAGCTTTGAAAACCATCAGCCCATCCCCGGAGATTCCAATTCACTTTCCGATAAAGATGTAAGCGCAATATTCGAGGATTCAAAAGACCGTTTATGGATCGGTACTCACAAAGGCCTCAATCTCTTTAACCGCAATACAAAAACATTTACCCGCTTCCAACGCTCCGATCTTCCGGGCAGCATCAGCCATGATGAAATCAGATCCATTTCAGAAGACCAGCAAGGCCGAATCTGGGTAGGAACCGCAGCCGGACTGAACTTGTTTAATGATGAGCAAAGAACATTTAAAAACTTTCTGAACAACCCGAAAAATTCAAACTCCCTCTGCGACGACACGGTACTCTGCTTTTACCAGCAAAAGAGGAATGAACTATGGGTAGGGACCAAGAAAGGCATTTCCATCCTTGATCTGAGCACGGAAAAATTCAAGACCCTGTTCCGCTCACTTGAAATAAACGACATTTATGAAGACAATTCGGGCAACCTCTGGCTCGGCACGATTGAAGGGCTCGCTAAGAGAGACCCTGCGACCGCAACTGCGCTCCCTGAAAAAATGAACTTTGATTTCTTCAGGAACAATCAGCTCGATCACCAAAGCCTGAGCAGCAACAAAGTCACTAAAATACTGGAAGATAACTCCGGGGTCATCTGGGTCGGCACTTACACTGACGGCCTGAGCAAGCTTCCCCCGAAAATGCAGGCTTTCGGCATCCTGAAAAGGCAGCCGTGGAAGAAAAACACCCTTTCGGGCCTTGAAGTCAGCGCAGTACTTGAGGACAGGGAAGGTCTGCTTTGGGTCGGGACCTATAAAAACGGTCTCAACACCTACGATTCCCGAACCGGCGAAATCAAAACCTACAGCACCAAATCTCCTGAACCATGGAAACTTTCCGGCAACAGGATCAACTGCATTTTTCAGGACAGTTCCGGGCTGGTCTGGGTCGGGACGCGCAAAAATGGCGCCTTTGTAATTGATAAGACGAAAGGAATTATCAAAAGATATAAATGGGACAAAAAGAATCCCAATTCCCTGAGCCAGAACAATATCTGGTGGATATACGAAGGCAGCATGGACTATATCTGGATCGGGACCAGCAAAAAAGGGCTCAACCGACTTGATCGCAAAACCGGAGATTTCAAGCGCTATAACCACTCGGATTCCGATCCGAGCAGCCTCGGACATAGAAGAGTCCGCAACATTTTCGAAGACAGCAACAACAATTTCTGGGTCTGCACCAATGCCGGCTTAAACCTTATGGACCGGGACAAAGGAACCTTCAAGCACTACCGCCATGAACTGGGAAACCCACAATCCCTTTCTAACAACCGGGTAACTCCAGTTGCCGAGGCTGCGGATGGCTCGCTCTGGCTGGGAACAGATTCCGGCTTAAATAGATTCGATCCGGTAAGTGGTATCTTCACCCGCTACACAGTTAAGAACGGCCTTGCCAATGACGGCATTCAGGGACTCTGTCTAGACAACAAAGGATACGTCTGGGTTTCAACCTTCAAAGGAATCTCCCGGCTTGATCCGGTCAGCGGGCAGGTTTGGAACTTCGGCCCTTCAGACGGGCTGCAAGGTATTGAGTTCTGGATCAATTCCTACAACAAAGGCCAGAGCGGAAAAATGTATTTCGGCGGTTTGAAAGGATTGAACATGTTCGATCCCCGCAACATAAAAATTAATCTCACCCCCCCTCCGGTGGTTATTACCGGACTGACAATCATGGGGGCTCCTGCCGATCTGGAAACGAACATTACTGAATCAAAAAAAGTAACCCTGTCATGGAAAAATGCCATGTTCAGCTTTCAGTTCGCGGCTCTGGACTACCAGAACCCGAAACTGAACAAATACCAATACCAACTTGAAGGCTTTAACGACGAATGGATAGATGCATCCCCTGACGCCACTGCCACATTCACCAACTTCGACCATGGCAGCTACACCTTCAGAGTCCGGGGTTCCAACAGCGACGGCATCTGGAATAAACAAGGTGCCAGCCTGAAACTAACCATTATTCCACCATTCTGGAAAACATTATGGTTCAAATCCGGATTGGGCTTCATGGCGATTGTGCTCTTCTTCCTTATTGTGCGCCAGCGCACCCGGAGAGTGGAAAAACAAAAGAAGATGTTGGAAAATGAAGTTGAAAACAGGACAGCAGACCTTAATCAGGAGATTGAAGAACATAAAAAAACTGAAAAACGACTTGAGCAGGCCATCCTGAAAACCGAAGAAGCCAACGAGGCTAAGAGTGCCTTCCTCGCTAGTATGAGCCATGAAATCCGCACACCCTTGAACTCCATTCTGGGGGTTGCCGACCTGCTCAAGAACACCGAACTGTCAGACGAACAAGGCGAGTATGTTAATATTTTTGAATCCTCCGGCGAGATACTGCTGACCATTATCAATGATATTCTCGATTTTTCCAAAATCGAAGCTAATCATGTAAAACTGGAATCCATTCCCGTGGACCTGCTGCAAGAAACCGAATCGCTCATGAGTCTTCAGGCCACAGCCGCATCCGCACGCCATGTAGAATTGGTCATGCGTTACAAACCGGATGTGCCGGAAGTTGTCCTCGGCGACTCCACCCGCATACGCCAGATACTGCTCAACATTCTTGCCAATGCTGTCAAGTTCACCAACAGCGGCGAGGTGGCCTTGATAGTTTCGCGCACAACGGAAAGAAATTCTCAGGACAATATCACGTTCACTATCTCCGATACCGGCATCGGGATAGCACCGGAAAAACTGGAATCCATTTTCGAACCATTTTCACAGGCGGATTCTTCAACCACCCGCAGATACGGAGGCTCCGGACTCGGACTTTCTATCAGCCGCAAACTGACTGAACTTATGGGCGGTACCATTTCAGCCAGCAGCACTCCCGGCAAAGGCAGCACCTTCATGGTCACCCTGCCCCTGCCCCGTGCTCAGGAAAAGCATACCCCGGCGCAACCGGATCTTGGATATTCCGAAATACTGGTTGCAGCACGCAATCCCGAAACCCTGAGTTCAATTTGCGAAACCCTGAACTATTTCAAAGGCACCACAACACCATGTTCCACTGTGGAAAGTCTGAAAATGCTGCTTTCATCCCCGCAGGAAGACAAATACAAATTGCTCATCTACGACCTTAATTTGAAGAATGCCCACGGTTTGGAGCTGCTTCAGATACTTCAGAAGGAAGGAGTGAAACTTCCTCCGGTGCTGATGCTCCAGCAGGGAGCCTGCTTTGACAGGAACCTCCTTAATCAAGGTATTGCCGGACGCGGACAACCACTACCAGCTTCGCGTAGATTACTCCTACGCAACATTATGGATCAGCTTGAAATATCCTGCAAACTGGAAGACCAAACCAAAGGAACCAACTGTCAGGAACTGCCGCCCATAAAAATTCTGCTGACTGAAGACAACATCCCCAACCGGGATCTGATCAGACATTTCCTCAAAGGAACAAACACCACTCTGGCCATGGCAGCTGACGGAGCACAGGGATTGAGGCTGGCTTTGAACGATAATTTTGATATTATCCTGCTGGATATGGAAATGCCGATCATGGACGGCCCTGAATTTCTCGTTAAATTCAGAGAATATGAAAAGGAAAACAATCTTCCCGCAACCGGAATAATAGCACTTACGGCCCACGTATCCGCGGATTACAGAGAGAAATGTATCTCAGCCGGAGCGGATGAATTTTTATCCAAGCCCATTAAAAGGGACACCCTGCTACAAACAATTTTAAATATTTACAACAAAACCAGATAATGAAAAAACTAACTCCCAAACAAACCAAATGGGTTCGCGCGCTGCATATGATCAGTGCCTGCCTCTGGGGCGGCGGGGCACTATCGCTGGTTCTGCTGCACTGCCTTTTTGTACCTTTATCAGGGGAAGCCCTCTACGGGCGTGATATCTGCCTTAAAATAGTGGACCAGTACGTGGTTACTGCCGGGGCACTGGGTTGCCTGTTCACCGGGTTTATCTTCGCATGGAAAAGTTCGTGGGGATTTTTCAAATTCAAATGGATCATCACAAAATGGGTAGTCAACCTCGGCTTCATCATATTCGGATTCACCTGCTACATGCCCTGGCTGGAACACATGAGCGCACTTTCCGGCAACACAAAAATAATAGCCCTGCAAACCCCGGAATATCTGCGCAGCCAAATGCTTAATGAGATCTCAGCCTTTGCAGTATTCGGCTGTCTGATCTTTCTGGTCTGGGTTTCGGTTTTTAAGCCGTGGGGTAAATTAAAATAACCGTATTCATATGCAGAACCCTCCGTATCAGCTTGACATCAGCATGCTGCAAATGCTTGATTCTCTTTTGCCCTGCAATTGATGCAGGGGGATTCTCATTACGAACGAACAGCCTAAAAGCTACATAATATTTCAGGGAGAAACAACATGGACAAAGGTTACGCGGCAACTATCGCCTCCGATATCATGCAGATGCTGGAATCAGCCAAAGGCAGCGATCTGGACCTCAACAGCGGATTCCAGAATGACGCTTTCACCGCCGAGAATTTCTCTTTCGGCTACCTGTTCTATCCCCGCGACATGCTCCTCGCCATCCCCCAGCTCCCGCAGGCGGTAAGAAAAAAAATCAAACAATCAAACATTCTCGGAACAGTGGACCTTGAAGGCAGAAAAATTGGAATCCACCTTATCTGCTCCATGAATAAAGGTTTTGATGAGATCGAATCCGCTGAGGACATCATTGCCGGAATCAACAACAAAGAACTCATGGACTTCAAGGAACAGATTGCAGGAATCCTGCACAAGGATCTTGTGGGAAATATTGAAGAGAAAACTACTGAACAATAAGAAAATGCGGAATGCTGTTAAATCCTGTGGATTTGGCAGCATTCTTTTATTCTAATGCTTTGTGTGGGGAACCAGCTTACCGATGATCTGGACAAGCTCATCGATGTTGACCGGTTTTGAAGAATAAGCATCCATACCGTTACTGAGGAACTTCTCGCGGTCCCCTTCCATGGCATAAGCTGTCAGGGCAATGATAGGAATATCGCTACCTTGTTCCCTGATTTTCTTTGTGGCTTCCAGCCCGTCCATTTCAGGCATCTGCACATCCATGAGTATAGCATCAAAAGGACCGCTCTTTTCAAGCAGTTCCAGAGCCTCAATACCATTCTCGGCCGTTTCGACTTCAAATCCCTGCTCGGTAAGAAAGTGAGCTATATACAGCTGGTTGGTGGCGTTATCTTCTGCCAGCAGGATGCGAGCAACTAAATCTTTTTCATCTCTATTTTCATTAAGAAGGGAAGTCTCTGTTTCAACGCATTCGCCCACACTGGACTTAAGTTTAATTGTAAACTTAAACTCCGAGCCCCAGCCTTTCTTGCTGGTAAAAGTAATATGGCCGCCCATCATTTCCACCAGTTGGCGTGAAATCGCCAATCCCAAACCGCTGCCGGGATGGCGTTTTGAATAACCGGCGTTGAGTTGCACAAAACTCTCAAAAAGTTTTTCAGCCTTATCATCGGAAATACCGATTCCGGTATCCTTGACCCTGAACTCAAGAACGGCCCCTTCTTCAAAGCTTCCCGCATGGTCCACTGAAATTTCAACATACCCTTTTTCAGTAAACTTGATGGCATTCCCGACCAAATTAATAATGATCTGCCCCAACCGGTATTCATCACCATGATAACAACGGGAAACATCGTCACTCACATGGGCCCGCAATTCGATGCCTTTTTCCTCTGCCTGCACTTTAAGCACGGAAAGCTGCTTCTCAAGCATTTCAAAGAGATTAAAATCTTCAGGACGCAGTTCCATCTTGCGAGCTTCAATTTTGGAAATATCAAGGATATCGTTGATAATATGCAGCAATGATCCGGCTGCTTTTTTAACCGTAACCAGATAGCCCTGCTGTTCCTCGGTTAAATCGGTATTCAGGGTCATCTCACTCATACCGATAATGGCACTGATGGGCGTACGGATTTCATGACTCATATTGGCGAGAAATTCACTCTTGGCCCTGCTGGCTTCCTCAGCTGCATCTCGTGCTTCGCAAAGTTCAACTTCACTGCGCTTGCGCTCAGTAATATCCTGTCCCACAGCAAGCACGCCCAGCGCACCGCCCTTGGCATCCAGCAACCGGGAAAGGGACCACTGGATCATGCGCTCCTCGCCACCTCTGGCGGTCACGTAATTTTCCAGCAAACGCAGGGGATTGCCGGAAAGAACCGTTGCAAACTGACGGTTGTGGTCTGCCCAGAGCCGTTCGGGCACGAACAGTTCGTAATAATCCCGCCCCAGCACCTCATGACGGGTGCGACCAAAAAGATGCTCAGCCATGCGGTTGAACTCAAGAATCTTTTTGTCCGGGGAAAGGAGTATGATCACACTTTCAGCAGTCTTAACCAGTGACCGGAAACGGTAGGCACTTTCCTTGAGAGCCTCTTCCACCTTTTTTCTGGTGGTAATGTCTTCCACACTGGCGACAACTTTTTTAATACTGCCGTCATCGGAAATGATCGGGGAAGCGTTAATGGACAGAAGCACCTTGCGGCCATCCATCCAATGAATGGCATGGCGTATATCAAGCACCGCATTGCGGATTTTCATGACCCGGTTGAAGGCCAATCTTTCATCAGGAAAGGGGGAACCGTCGTGAGCGGAGATCTTCCAGACAGGATCATTATGCTGCCTGCCGATGATTTCCTCACGAGCCACACCATGCACCCGCGCGGCCTGATCATTAGCAAAAATAATCTTGCCGTCATTATCAATGACCAGAATTCCCATGGGGCTTGTTTCCATGATACTGCCCATAAGATCACGCTCACGCTGCAACTCAATCTCGACCTTTTTTCTCCTATCAATATTGAGATAAAGAAAACCGATGAAAACAAGCAGAACAGTAATAATAATGCCCGCACCAATGATAAGAATCCTATCAAGATTGCCAGCCCCAAGCTCGGTAAGTGTACCGGACAGCCAGCCTTCGGCAAGGATGTCCGAACATCCAGGCAGGAACAATAATATAGCAAACAGTATTGTACGCAGCATAGTTTTAAATCTGTATCTGAGGTTTCCGTTTATCCAGTTATGAGATTTTATATCAGCTTAAGCGATAAATAGATCACATACATCATTATCGTTATTAATCCCTCAGAGCAAGACCAGAAGTAACTTTATTAACTACAATATCCCTTTCAAGGTTAGCCCCTTAATCAAACCGAAGCATCCGGCAAGCATCATGTCCCCACCGGGAGATGGGAACTCCACGTCATAACCGTTCAAAAGGGCACGCCGGGGACCAAGCACATAGGTGGGGGCAAAGCCCTGTGCTTCTTCGGGTAATTCGAGGGTCAAGCAGCCGTGTCCCCAATCATCGAACACGTCCTGAAAACTGATTTTACCCTGCCGGAAACGCTGTGAATCTTCCCAGAGTTTTTCCGGCGTCATATTACCAGTATGATGTTCATAAACCCCGTAAACTGCTCCTTTGTAAAGCAAGAAGGAAACAGTATGGCTGTTGCCCACATTAATCAGGCAAATTCCCTGCCTGTGGCTATGTTCCATAATCTCATCCACAAAAAGGGCACCAAGCACCGCAGCAGCCCCGGTATCACTGACCGCACCTCCACCGATACTATCCTGTAATTCAGCCATACGGGTAAATTCATCAGGCACGGTTTCAAAGACCAGACTTTCCGGTCGTCCACCGTTCTCCAGCAACAAGTGTTTCCAGAGGTTGAACCGCCCGATACGGTTACTTTTTCCGGGGTGATAACCGTGATCCTGAACCGATGCGATCACATAATCCGGGTAATCCAGACCTGCGGCTATAAAAAAATTCTTCCACCACTGGACATCAAAATCAGCAAGGGCAACTTCCTCACACCCTTCAGGAATCTCTTCCGAAAGGATAATCCCGTTCTTTTCCAGCCGGGAAAGATCATCACCAAGGGCAAGGGCCGCACGTGGATGAGCGTAGACTTTGTAACCAGCCTCCATGTGGGGATAAACCGATCTTCCAAAACCGCCACCCATATTCCTGCCGGAAAGATAAATATCGCGCCCCTGTTCGGTCAGTTCCTTAATGCGCGCCCCTACTACCCGTGCCGGAGAAGGCAGGACAAACTTGAAACAGTTTTCAATCTCCACACCTTTAATATAGTAAAGAACATCCTGTGTCCCGCTGCCGATATCCAGACTTAAAACAGTATTCTTCACCTCAACTCTCCATTTGTAACAGTAAATATTGATAATTATGTTGCAGGCGGAAACAAATTGCGTCAATTGAAAACAGAATAAGTTAACCGAAACCCCACATTACCATGCTAAAAATAATTCTCTTTGCCGCCGTACTGCTGATCATACTGCCCCTGCCCCTGTTTCTGGTTGCCGCGATCTGCAACAGGGAGACAATGTGCAGGAGAGGAATCAAGCAAAACTGCAAGGACATTACTAGGGCTACCATTTCAGCAGGGATCAGCCTGCTCATAGCCATCTTCACCCGTCCACTCACCTTCCTGTGCGATATGCCCCTGATCAAAAAAAATGGGGACAACACCCCTATCCTCATGGTCCACGGGCTGTACCACAACAAGGCCGCATGGCTGATCATGCGCTACCGTCTGAATCTTGCCGGATTCAGCAACCTGCATTCATGGCAATACAACAGCTTTACTACATCTTATCCTGAACTGGTGCTGGAACTACGGGATATAATTTCAAATTTGCACCGGGAATCCGGTAAAAAAGTAATCCTGACCGGACACAGTCTCGGCGGCCTGCTCTCCTGCGGAGCTGCACAGGAATTGGAGATTGAAAAAAAGTGCGCGGGCATAGTTACCCTCGGAACCCCGTATCGGGGCAGCATCCTTGCCAACATTGCCGTCGGTCATCTGGGACGCAGCCTGCACCCGCAAAGCAGCCTGTTCAAAGGGGAGAACAAAATCGGATACCCGAGAAACATCCCCAAAACAGCCCTTATTTCCCCTACCGACGAACTGGTCCTACCGTGGGAAAATCTGGAGCCGACATCAGACGAATGGACCATAAAACATCCCCGGGCAATGGGACACGTAGCCATGCTTTACAGCAGACAGGTGGGAAGCATGGTGGTTGAAGCAATCCATAAAATTAAATCCAAATAAAAAAAGAGAGGACCCTTAAGGCCCTCTCTTCTAAATTCAATTATTCTGTATTTTAGGAAACGTATTCAGCAATCTTTGCTTTGAGCTGATCGGCGGTAAACGGCTTGGTGATAAAATCGTTCACTCCGGTTTTCCGCGCCAGCTCCTGCTGGGAATATTCAGATTCAGTGGTAACCATAATGACCGGGATATCTGCATAACCGTCAGTCTGGCGAAGCTTGGCAACAAACTCCATCCCATCCATGACCGGCATGTTCATATCGGTAATGATAACCTCGAACTCTTCATTCAACTGAATATGATTATACGCTTCTTGACCGTTTTCAGCCACGGTGGGTTCATACCCGGCATTGGTCAGGATACTGCGGTAAAGAGCAAGCATGGACTTGGAATCGTCCACGGCCAATGCCCTCTTGCCTCCGGCTTTTGCAGCTTCAGGTAATCTGGCAATGTCAGCCTCGGCTTCTTCGCCGCCGATCTCGACCAGCTTGTCCCGAAAGGCTTCATGTACTTCGGAGTCCTTGGAAGCCGCTACGGCATTCATCAAAAAACGTCCAATTTTACCTTCAGAGTAGAGCCCCTGAAAAATATTTACGGCTTTAGCTGTGACAATGGCCCGCAGAATCTTTCCGGCCTTGCTGCCGCCCTGACCTACGATCTCCACCAGCTTCTTGGTGACACCAGGATTAACCAACCCGTCAAGCCCGGTCATAACTGCCACAGAGATAAGCTCGTCATCATCATCCAAGCCATCAATAAGGCTGATCACACCCTTCATGGTTCCAATTCTGCCAATGGCTTCATAGATGGCGTATTTCACACTTGAGTCAGTGGAGTACTGCTTCTCAATGGCATCCATGAGTACATCAAGGGCTCCCTTGTCCCCGATAAAACCGAGCACGTTGGCGGCAAGGATCATATCGTCCTTATCAGAGTCCGGGCTGATAATCTTGGTCAGGTAAGGAACACCTTTAGCACCAAGTACGGTCAGGGAATCAGTAACCACCCGGCGCACAGTAGGATTCCTGTGGTGCAGGTTAGCTACAATAAAATCCAGAGCCTCATCAGAACCGATAGCAGCAAGACACTCTACAGCCTTCCATGTAGTCAGGTCACAGACTTCGTAACTATCGTCCTCATTGTTGCGCTCCACAAATACCTTGAGAGCCGGAATGGACTGTTCGTCTTTTAGCTCTCCTAACATTTCAATAGCCATGACCACGATCAGGTCATCATCGTTATTGATATTGGAGCGGAAAAGTTCAAGGGAATCAGGCCCGCCTATTTTGGAAAGCGAGGTCAAGACTTCAAACAGAAAATCAGGATCAGGATCACCACCGGCCATATCCAGCAGGACAGGCACGGCACTTTTGAACTGAAACTCACCGCAAACCCTGATACACAAAGTGCGGAGTTTACCCTCCTCCTTACTCAAAAGTTCAACCGCTTTTTGTTCATCAACGGAAAGAACACCGTTCAAGGCAGTCACAACCATGTAATCAACAGAAGTATCCTCCAGCGGGTTTTGGAAAAGGTCTAGCAACCCTTCCATTTCCGCAGAGTCCTTGGCAATAGCGACTTCATTGAGAATGCTGATCTTATCCAAGAAAGATTTTTCTCTGAAACCGGTTAACATAGACATATTGCAATCTCTCTCTTTTTCAATGGGACTTGTTTCTATTCGAAACAGAATTCAATGGTGAAATCCCCGGCATCAGTAGTGAAGGGGATAGCCATAATGGGAGTGCTGGCAATGTGGGTTATTGTATGGTTATCTCCCATAATAACAGAAGGAGTGGCTCCGGAGAAACTCAACCCCTGTTCGGCAAGTCCTGCTCTGGCCTGTCCGGATACCATATTGGTTATTTCACCAACAGCATCCTGGACATCCTGCAAGATATCCTGAACATCGTCACCGAGCATATTTTTTACAATAGTGACCGCACAATTTTTTGAAAAACTAATCGAGATGGTTCCATTCATATCCCCGGTAATGCCAACCAGTCCGGTTACATCACCAACAGCAGTCTTGGTTTTCTTTACATAAGGCTTTCCAGGCGTCGGGGTGATCATGGCCATCATTGACAGCACATCCACAGCGGCCTTGATAAACGGCTTAGCAAGTTCAACATTCATATAAACATTCCCTACATCAGAAGTTTTTTTCCAAGAGCAGGAGACACCTTCAGTTCATGGTCTTTTCCCACTTAAAACATAATTTGAAAGATACTAACTTCAAAAAGAGAAAGGTTCAAGGAACATGATTAAAAACCGCCGACAAAATTGGCCATTGTTGCAGCCTTGGGTAGTATCATGTAATTCATATGAATATTTCAAATACTCTGCTTAAGAAGGATAATGAGAATGATTCAAAGTTTGGTCGGACTATTCGGGTTGATATTCATTGCCTGGCTGTTCAGTGAAAACAAAAAAGGACTCAGCCTGAAAAACATCCTGACCGGGATGGCACTTCAGTTTGCCGTTGCCGCGCTGATGTTGAAAGTTCCGTTTTTCAGTGATTTGATAATGTATTTGAACCACGCAGTAGACGCATTGCAGCAAGCCACACAAGCCGGAACAAGTTTTATATTCGGATACTTAGGCGGAGGCCCGCTGCCCTTTGCAGAAACATCTCCCGGAGCAAGCTGGACACTTGCCTTCCGGGCACTGCCGCTGATCCTTGTGGTCAGCGCACTTTCCGCCCTGCTCTTCTACTGGCGGGTCATTCCGGTGGTGGTAAAGGGGTTCTCAATGGCCCTGCAAAGAACCATGGATATCGGCGGATCACTGGGTCTGGGTGTTGCTTCAAATATTTTTGTAGGCATGGTTGAGGCACCGATCATCATTTCGCCTTATGTAAAAAATATGAGCCGCAGTGAATTGATGACTCTGATGATCAGCGGCATGGCTACAATCTCCGGCACTGTCCTCGTACTTTACGCTTCCATACTGAATCCGGTCCTTCCCGGTGCCGTCGGGCACATCCTAACCGCTTCCATAATCAGTGCCCCGGCGGCGATTCTTATTTCACGGATTATGATACCGGAATCAGCAAAACATCAAGACGCAGACGGCTTAAACATTAAAAGCAGTGCTTCAAGTTCCATGGACGCCGTAGTCAAAGGAACATCGGACGGTGTAACCCTGCTTATCAATGTAGTAGCAATGCTGCTGGTTCTGGTAGCACTGGTAGCCCTGACCAACCAGATTCTGGCTTTCCTGCCCGATATGTATGGAGAGCCGCTGACCCTGCAACGCATATTAGGTATCATCATGTGGCCAGTAGTCTGGCTGATGGGCATTCCCGCCAGTGAAGCTTACACTGCCTCCTCGCTCATGGGGACCAAAACAATCCTCAATGAATTTCTAGCCTATCTGCAATTGGCCGGCCTTCCAGACGGAGCACTCTCACCGCGTTCGACTATCATCATGACATACGCCATGTGCGGATTTGCCAACCTCGGCAGCCTTGGTATCCTCATTGGCGGACTTGTCTCCATCGCCCCTTCCCGCAAAGATGAAATTGTGGCCCTTGGCACAAAGTCGGTCATCGGAGGAACACTTGCAACCTGCATGACCGGGGCCGTGGTAGGTCTACTTTATTAAACTTAAAGGAATCAGGCGAACATGTTCAAATCAGGTAACGGCATCAGCCCGGCGGAATTAAAACAATTTCTGCATAAGCGGGCACCATCACGCAATGCCGCACTTATTCTCGCGGCGATTGCCATAGGAGTCGGCTCGGCTCTTGCCGCCGTAGGGTTGAATAAGGCCCTTGATTTCCTGAGCATGCTGCGCAAAACCAACTCCCAGCACTGGTGGATGTTCCTGCTGCCCGCAGTGGGAGCTGCTGCAGCCGTCATCCTAAGCAAAAACATCTTCAAGGAATCAGGGGGACACGGAGTTGGTGAAGTCATCGCCAAAGTTGGACTTAAGCAGGGAATTCTGCGCCCCATTTCAATCATAAGTTCACTGCTAACCAGTCTGCTGACTATTGCCAGCGGAGGTTCAGCTGGACCGGAAGCCCCGGTAGTGGTTAGTGGGTCGGCCATGGGCTCCAACCTTTCCCGACTGTTCAAAATGAGCGGCCAATCACGCATGACCCTCATCGGCTGCGGTGCAGCCGGATCCATCTCAGCTATTTTCAATGCCCCGGTTACCGGAATGATCTTTGCTGTGGAAATAATCCTTGGGGAATGGACTCCTTATCATCTCATCCCCATAGCGATATCCTCAGTGGTCGCCACCCAGACCTCACGCCTGCTCGAAGGAAATGTCATCCCGTTCAGCGACCAGTTCCCGCCCATGGGAGTAACCGATCTCGGATCATCCATTCTGCTTGCTGTGCTGGCCGCACTTATTTCCGTTGCCTTTGTACGCTCTATCCGCCAAGTGGGTTCCATCTGCTCCTCATTCACCAATAAGCCGTGGATCAAAGCTGCATGCGGTGGGCTGATGGTGGGGATCATCGGTATATTCTTTCCGTTGGCCCTTGGCGAAGGGTACACTTCCATTAAAATGGCTATCCACGGAACCCTACCGGACGGAATAGCCATTGTCGCCCTCATGGGAATGATCAGAATAGCCACCACATCGCTGACCCTAGGCAGCGGAGGCTTGGGAGGCATATTCGCGCCTTGCCTTGTAATCGGCTCACTTTTCGGCGCATGTTACTACCGGATAATTTCCCAGATCGTGCCCCAACACCTCCTTACCGGGGAAGGTTCATACGCCCTGCTAGGCATGGCCGGAGTCGTCAGCGGTGTAATGCAGGCCCCGCTCACCAGCGTTTTCCTCGTGCTGGAAATCACTCACGGTTATCAAGCGGTGATGCACATCATGGCCGTCACTTTTATTTCTTCCATGCTCACCCATGCCTTTGAACCGTCATCTTTCTATTTCAAGGATCTGGTGGAAAAAGGACAGTTGCTGCGGCCCAAAACAGATGAAAAGATTCTAGCTGATATTGATACCGGGCAGCTGGTCCACAAAGAGCTTACCCATGCCTGTCCGCAAATGAGTGTCAGTGAATTCCTAAAAGTACTGAGCAATACCAGCCAGACTCACATTCCCATCATTAACAGCCAAACCCAGGAATTCATGGGCATGGTGGATGTTGTTTCAGCTAGATCGTCAATCCTTGACCCTGATCAGCAGCAAAGCAATATCGGCGAAGTAGCCATCGACAGAAATGCTCCCATTGTGGAACAGGGTATGGGAGCAGCAGAAATTCTAGAAATAATGAACCGTAGCGGTAAACGCACCCTTCCAGTAATGAAAGACGGCAGCTTCAGCGGATTTATCAGTAAGGAAGACATCCTTTCCGCCTACAGGGGCGAAATGAAATCTTACGGCAAAAGTGACAATCTATTCTAAACAACACGAGCCTACTCTTTTGACTCGTTTTTTGCTGCGGACGGATCTTCATCTTTTGCCACATACTTAGCCTTCACTATTGTGTCTGCTACATGCCCCATGACCTTTTCCAACTTGCGTTTCAATTCCGGTTCCTCTTCCAGTAACTTTTTTGAAACACTCATGAATTTGTCTGGTAATTTATCAGCCATAATTTCCTCATAATATTTCTATCAGCCTGACCTGAAATTTCATCAAGCATGATATCAGAACGAAACTCCGCAAGCATACAAAAAAAAACAAAACATTAACAATAAATTACAGGCAGTATTTACTTTTTAACGTCACTGTAATAACCTGATTATTCATTTATTTTATTTCACATGGAAAGTGTTTTTTACTGAAAGGAATCAGTGTTATGAGTCAAGATACAGAAATCCAGAATGCCGGAGCTGAAGAGTTCCTGCAAATTAGCTTCAATATTTTAAACACATTCGGAAACAAACTGCCTGTATCTCTATGCATACATGATGATGAATTCCAAAGAGTTGTACCCCTGTTTGCTAAAGACACAAGACTTTCAGACAAGAAGCAGGACCAAGTCAACAGCTACTGCACTGAAGGCAATTTATTCATTTCCAAAGAAGATTACGCTTCACTTGCCGGACATATTAGCCAGAATCTCGGCGCACTGCTCACAGAACATTTTCTTGATGAAGCTGCGGCTGCGGAAATTTTTTACAATGGCGTGCTGGAAAAAGTACGCTCTTTTTATTCAAATCCCATCGGGGAAACGTTGACCGAGCTTAGCACTGTTCTTGCTATTTTCTGCGAGTATGTCTGGGTAGACCCCAGCAGGTGGACCCATTTTTTCAACACCCTGAAGCGGGAAAAAGATATCAGTTGTCATGCGGTGAACACCCTTTTTGTCGGCACATCCATCTACTTGAAAGTACTCTACAAGCCCGGAGAAAAAATGGACCTGAAGCCTCTCGCTATGGGGCTGGTCCTGCATGATCTGGGCATGACCCAGATTCCACCGGCAGTACTAACCAAACCAACCAAACTGCTCTATAAAGAGAGAATGCGCATGCAGGAGCATGTAGATATTGCAGAAAAAATGCTCAACCGCCTTGAAATTCGGGATGAGATAATCAAGGCCTGTGTCTTCGATCACCATGAGCGTCTGGACGGCAGCGGCTACCCTAGAGGACGACGTGGTGATGCCATTACTCTTGAAGCAAGAGTCTGTGCCATCTCTGATGCCTTCTGCGGTATGATTGCAGACCGTTATCAAAGACCCGGACTCAACGCTATTTTAGCTGCCATTATCCTTACGGAAAGCAAGACCAAATACGATACAAAGCTGACCAGTTCCTTAATTTCATTCATCATCTCAAACAACCCGGATATGAAAGCCTTGCTTCAGGATAAAGCAAAAATGCAACAACTCAGAACCATAGCCCTACAAAAAGCAGCTCAATAAAAACAAAGCCGGAATGATCAAATCACCCCGGCCTTTCTCTTGTTGATAAATATCCTATCCTCGAATCAATGGGAGACCGCATGATTCTGCCACCACAAGGGTTAGAAACATGGTAGGAATGTACAGAATCATTGATACCAGCACTGTGGCTGATGTTTCGGTCTCACAAGTTGCGTAGGATTCTGCCAGAACACAACAAAGAGCCGCAGTTGGCATTCCAGCAAGCAGCACTCCCATAAGAAGTTCCTGTCCCTTTACACCGAATAGAATCAGGCAAGCCGCAGCAATCAGCGGATGCAGGATCAGTTTAAAAAAATTCACCAGCCCTATATTACCCCACTTCAAATCCATCTTCTGACGGGCAATCAAGATTCCAATAGCAAACAAAGCACAAGGTACCGAAGCCATACCGAAATTATGCAGCCCTGTGGCGAGAAATTCAGGAAGTTCGAAGTGCATAAAAGAAAAAAAAGCTCCGCCAAAAGAAGCACATATGAGCGGAGTCTTAAGCATAGACAAAGCAATCTGCCCGATGACACCCAGTGTTGACTTTGACTTATCCGCCCTGTGCAACTCAAAAGTAGCCACCACCATAATCACAATAAAAATGGGGAGAATAATGGCCAGCGTAGTGGCAATTAAAGCCTGCCTGCTGCCATCATACAGATACATCATAATCGGCAAGCCAAGATAAGCAGAATTTGGGAAACTTCCAGAACTGGCCCGGATTCCGTCCTCAGTAAAATGACCTTTGAAAATAAATTTTGAGAACAAAAACATCAGCCAGTATGTCCCAATCATAGCGCCGAGATAACCACCGATAAAACGAACCTGCGCAATTTCCTCAAACGGAGTTGTTGCCAGTGATCCGAAAAGTAAAGCGGGCAAGGTGAAGTAATAAACAAAACCATTCAGCACAGTGGCCGAATTCTCAGGCAAAATCTCCCGCCGGTACGAAACTGCTCCGGCAAAAACCATCAGGAACAAGGGAATGAGTGCAGAAAGAACAAGTGTAAGCATAATTTATTTCAATATTTAAAGATTTGGCAAAGTATGGAAGATCTGTTGGCTAAATTTGGAATTCGTATAGACATTTTGAGTAAAAAGTATTTATATAATAACAGGATGTAATTATTAAGACCAATCGGAGACTATGTTGCCAGAAGAAATTATTCTAAGAAACGACATGCGTCCAGTAGGTATTGCACTATGTTTTTTCGGGCTGGTCGGTACAATTGGATTTTTACTATTCAGCTTTTTCGGCTCTTTCACAACGCAAAGTGATGGCGAAATCTATCTGGTCCGTATTCTGGCTACAGCAGGCATCGCGGCTTTTGTCTGGAAAATAGTAACCCTCAATGGACAAAAGAATTTTCTGGAAACAAGTGACGATGGTATTAGGCTCTGTGGTTCAATCACCAAATACATCCCGTGGAACAACATTAAAGATATTGGCATTGAAGAACAGGAAGTAAAATTGAAAGCAGAGGAAGACTATTCTCCGTTCATGAAGCCCAGACTTGATCCGGTCATGTATTTGGAGCTGCACGATACAGATAAAATTTTCTTTGAAAGCAAGGTTTTTAAATTTTCAGCCCGAAAGATTGATAAATTCGTAAAACAATTATCGAATCTTGATAATCGCATTCCCCTCGATATGGAACTGATGACGGCAAATACACAGGAAGAAATATGCGAAATGCTGCGCAGGAGATGGGAACAAGCCGTCGGGGAGTAGGTCTACTTCAACTCAATCTCAAGATTTGCCAGCAATGAAACCGCTTCAGGCAAAGAAAACTTGGTCTTTTTCAATTTATTGGTCTCTGCATTCATGAAATAATTCTGTGAGGTAGTAAAATCAGCAGAACTCAGATCAGTCTGATGGAACTGACAACCAGAAAAATCGCAGTCATCGAATTTAACACGGGCCAGTTTACAATCCGAAAATGATGCTTCCCGCAATGAGCAGGAATTGAATTTAGCCTTGAGCAGATTTTGACTGCTGAAGGCACATCTGTCCATCAGACAATTTGAAAATTTGGCAACAATAACCGGACCTAGATTGCCCCAATTAATACCAAGCAATTTGGAATCCCTGAATTTACAGTCTATGATTTTGCTATTTGCAAAGACAGCAAGTGCCAAATTGCAACCCACAAATCGACATTCTTGAAATTCACAATCGATAAATTCAACATACTGAAAAGAAGAAGCCTTAAATGTGCACCTGTAAAAAGTAGTTTCCTGTATGACCTGATTCTCAAGGTCCATACTTTCAAACTGGACATTCTCGTATGATTCGAAATCAGCTATTTGCATTATATTCCCCCTAAAGAGCGACGCAATTTTAGAATTAGTACTCCTGAAATCATTGGACTGCAATATGTTCTTTAACTAAACGCATCCCCCAAAAAAAAAATCGCAAAACTCCCCGCACTTGGCAAGAAGTGCGGGGATATAAAATATGCATATAAACGCAAGAAAGCCCCCTTAATTTCTTAAGGGGGCTTTTTGAAATAAAAGCTTGCGACGACCTACTTTCCCACTGGCTACCCAGCAGTATCATCGGCGATGGAGAGCTTAACTTCCGAGTTCGGAATGGAATCGGGTGTGACCTCTCCTCAGTGGTCGCAAGCAAATTTTGCTTGCTCTCGATG
>RDSB01000024.1 GCA_004923195.1 Marinifilum sp. JC120
CCCCGGATTGCTTCCAGAGCTATCTTGGCCTTGAATTTGTCCGAATGCTTCCGTCTTTTTCCTGTTTTGCTCATACGTCCTTCCTTATCGTTTTTAGGACGCAGACTCCACCTTAACTCGTGGTCCTAATTTCGGGGGAAAGCGCAGTGTGTTGTGTGCTCGGGAAAAGCCTTTTCCAGCCGAACTTCGTTAAAAAGAAAATTGCCCATTCCTTCCGAAACATAAACAAGTTCAACGGAACTAGATCCAACAACACGAGCTTCGCATAAAATATTAAACAAAGTCCGGTCACTCTCTGAATACAAATTTTCCTGAATAAATTTTATTTCGTTTTTCAGCGCAACAATCTCGTCGGGCAAAAATTGATAGCCATAAAACTTGGGCCACGAAAACCCGGCGACGTTATTAATATCCAACGAGTGAAGGTGTTTGATAATCTCAGGATAATAGCAGGAACAAACCAAAATCAGATCATATTCATTTTTGCGCTCAACAAGAGCTTGCGGACTTAAAATTTCAATCCCTTCAAATAGCCCACTCTGATAAGTATCAGCAAAACAAACAATTTCCACATCAGAACGTATCTGGCGCAGCAGCTTTAGCGACTCCGCCCCGCCCGTGCTTATACCGTACAAACAGACTCTGCTGTTTTCGGGGATAGCTGTGTGGTCAATATATCTGATTTCAATTTCGCTCATATATCTATGCGATATACTCCCTACTTTCTCCAAAACTCAGGAACGCAAAGCACGATCACCGTATAAATCTCAAGACGCCCCAGCAACATGCAGAAGATGAGAGCCCATTTGCCGAGTTCCGGTATATGGGCATAGTTTTCAGTAGGTCCTACGCTGCCGATACCAGGACCGATGTTGCCGATACAGGCTAGAGATGCGGCAAAAGATGAAACGACATCAACTCCGGTAGCAGCCACCACAAGACCACACAGAACAAAAAGCAGCAGCCAGAGTACGAAGAATCCGAGGATATCGTTCATAGTCTCTGGTTTGACCACAGTTTTGCCCAGTTTGACCCGGTTTACTGATCGGGGATGAATGATGCGAAAAACTTCCTGATAAGCCTGCTTCAGGAGCAACATGATGCGCAGGTGCTTCATCCCGCCACTGGTGGACCCGGCGCAACCGCCAAGAAACATACAGAAAAGCAACAACCCCTGCGCAACAGCAGGCCAGATTTCATAGTCTGCAGTAGCGAACCCGGTAGTGCTGATGATGGATGCTACTTGAAAGGATGTGTAGCGAAAGGAATCGGAAAAAGAATCGTAATTTGTAGCCGAGTAGACTGAAATGGTGATAATGGCGATAATTACAAGAGTAATGACTCCGAAAAACCTGAACTCTGGATCTTTCCAAAGAAGAAGCGGACGCCCTTTAATCATCTGGTAATGCAAACTGAAGTTAACCGCCGCAACCAGCATAAAAAATGTAATTACGTAATCAATATATGCGCTTTGAAAATAAGCCACGGATGAATTCTTAGTAGAAAAACCACCTGTAGCAAGAGTCCCGAAGGTGTGACAAAGGGCGTCAAAAAAATCCATACCGCCGAACATGAGCAAGGCTGCTTCAACAGCGGAAAAAAGCACGTAAACTTTCCAAAGTACCAATGCTGTATCTTTGATCCTTGGCTTGAGCTTATCAGGTACCGGGCCGGGGACTTCTGCCTTGTAAAGCTGCATTCCCCCTACTCCGAGGAACGGCAGAATCGCCAGTGAAAGCACAATGATTCCCATTCCACCCAGCCAATGGGTCAAGCTACGCCAGAAAAGAATACCTTTGGCATTCTTCTCAATGTCCATCATCACCGAGGCTCCGGTGGTGGTGAAACCGGACAGGGATTCGAAAAAACAATCCACGTAACTGGTAAAGACATCGCCGAAATAAAACGGCAGGCTTCCGAAAAATCCGGCAAAAACCCAGCCCAAGGCCACAATTGCCATACCTTCACGATGGCTAAGTCCTTTGTTCCCTTCTTGGTCCTTAAAAAGGAAGAACATGGCCAGCCCGCTGATGCAGGTCAGTCCGAAAGATTTAAGCAGAGGCAGGATTCCGGCATCTTGATAGTAGAGCGAGAATGCCAGAGGGAAAAGCATGGTCAACCCTACACAAAGCATCAACGCCCCGATTATGTGCAGAACTATTTTCCAACGCATTAATAAAGCTCCAGCGTGGTGGTGAGAGCCTTTTCAATTTTTGGGATATTCTTATGAGTAGAAATAATCAGCAGTCTGTCATTAGGCTCAATCACTGTCATACCGGTTGGGATAATAACCTCATCACCGCGCTGAAAACAGAGGATCAATGTCCCCTTGGGCAGATTAAGTTCCATAATCGGTTTGCCTACAATATCCGAATTCTCCTGCGCAATGGCTTCGAGAGCCTCAGCCTCTTCGCCTTTGATGGAAACTGCGGAAATGACCTTGCCCTGCCGTACGAAATGCAAAATGGAATTAATAGCGGAAAGTCTGGGACAAACAAGATGATCGATGCCAATAGGCTGAATAAGCGGAATGTAAGCAAATTTATTGATGCGAGTGATGGTCTTGCGCGCCCCGAGATTCTTTGCCAGCAGACATGAAAGGATATTCATTTCCTCATCCCCGGTCACGGCGATAACCATATCCAGATCACCTACATTTTCTTCGTTAAGTAAATCCTGATCAGTGCCGTCGCCATTAAGGACGATTACCCGATCCAGAGTCTCAGACAAATCAGCGCAGCGATCAGCATCATTATCAATCAGACGGGTGTGATATTTTTTATTGTCCAATGCTCGGGCAAGCAAAGAACCAACGTTTCCACCGCCGACAATAAGTACTTTCTTAATGGGATCGGAAAGAATTCCGGCGCGTTTAAGCAGTTCATTTTGCTGATCACGGACGCAGGTAAAATAGACGATATCACCCTGCTCAATAGTATCCAGACCGCCGGGAATAATCAGCTGGTCGTCTCTAACAAGTGCGGCAATAACAACATCAATGTCTTCGCCCAGTTGCTCACGGACTTTCATAAGCTGCACGCCCACAAGCGGACTATCATCGGGCAGCTTGACCCCGATCAATCGAACCTTGCCGCCAACAAAATCGTTGATTTCAACCGAACCGGGAACGCTCATTACCCTCAGGATGGATTCAACAACCTCTTCATCGGGGTTGATGATGGTGTCGATACGCAGGTCCCCTTCAGTGAACATATCGGGATACTTGGTGTAGTCCTCTTTCCTGATGCGGGCCAGCTTGATTATGGCTGAATTCAGCTTATTGGCAAGAAAAGTTGAGATGAGATTGATTTCATCTTTATCCGTCACCGCCAGAAAAATATCAGCTTCACGGACGCCGGCTTGTTCCAGAATTTCAGGACTGGAACCGGAACCTTGAATCGTCTGGACATCCAGAGAATCGGAAACTTTGCTAAGAGCTTTCGGATTCATGTCGATTACGACAACATCCTTGTTTTCACCGGAAAGACGTCTGGCTACATTAAACCCGACCTCTCCGGCGCCTACTATTATAACCCTCAAGAGTTACTCCTTGCGTATAACATCTGGCTACATTAAACCCGACCTCTCCGGCGCCTACTATTATAACCCTCAAGAGTTACTCCTTGCGTATAACATCTGGCGATAGACAGAAAAGTACTGTTGAAATCAATAGTTGCTTATAGCTTGATAGCTTAAATTCAGCAACAACAACTTTATTTCAAAGTGCAAAGAACGTAAAAAGCCCGTCGCACAAAGCGACGGGCTTAATTCGTCTATAAAGAATAAAAATCTTTTAAGACACTAAGCCATTTTGTTAACGGCTGCGCTGAGGCGGGAAATCCTGCGTGCTGCTGCACGAGCGTGGATAACCTTTTTGGTAGCTGCCTTATCAAGGGTAGCTGTAGCTTTGCGCAATGCGGTTGCTGCGAGTTCAGTATCGTTAGCTTCAACAGCGGAACGAACTTCTTTTACAACGTTTTTGATACGGGTACGTACCATGTTGTTACGCAGGTTGCGTTTAAGGCTCTGACGGTGTCTTTTGAGTGCGGATTTATGATTCGCCAAGGTATTTCTCCTTAAAATTAAATTCTATTTTTTAAACCCGGCTAGCCGGGATTGCGTTCAATCGAAGAGTGTCTTTAACCAATAACAGATATTTATGTCAAGGTTAAGGGGCATTTTTTTCTAAGAAAAAGTCTAGAGAAAAATCATCGAAACTCTTTTAAAGCCGGAGCCGCAGAATTAAACCTGCAAAGCTCCAAAATCAGCCAGCCTGCTAAGCCTGTCTACAAGCGCCTTAAGCAGGTTGAGACGGTTCATTCTAAGGCCCTTGTCTTCGCAGATAACCATAACATGATCAAAGAAAGCGTCAACATAAGGGCGCAGTTCGCCGAGGATTGCGAACAGCTTGGTAAACTCGTCTTTTTCACAAAGCTCCTCAAAACGAGCGGCAGTTTCATCAAGCTTAGCGGCAAGTTCTTTCTCCTGCGCTTCTTCCAACTTATCAACTTCAAAACCGCCAGTGAGCGACACACCTTGCTCACTGCCCTGTTTCTTGATGATGTTGGCTGCGCGCTTGAAAGTAAGCACGGCCTGTTCGAAACCGTCAGTCTTAGCAAATTCAGCCAACGCTTCGACTCTTGCCTTAAGAGCAGTAACATCACGGTAGCCGGCACCAAGAGCTGCATCAACAACCCTTGTTTCATAGCCTTTACCTGTGAAGTAGGCACGGAGTCTGTTGGAAATGAATTCTCCAAGCTTTTTGAGGAGTTCAGACTTTTCGAGTTTCCACTTGATATCTTTGGAATAACCTTCAAGGGCCATATCCATAATTTCAAGAATGTCTACTCTCAAGTCATATTGTATAATCATACGCACAATACCCAGAGCGGCACGCCGCAGAGCGTAGGTATCGTTAGCGCCAGTGGGGATCTTATTCAGACCGAAGCAACCGACCAGAGTGTCAGCCTTATCGGACATGGAAACAATAACACCGCCGAGAGTGGAAGGCACGGGGCTTTCCGGTCCGGCTGGCAGGTATTGTTCATACAGGGCTTTGCAGACAATGTCATCTTCGCCGCACTTGGAGGCGTAGATGCCGCCCATCTTACCCTGAAGTTTGTCGAACTCATTAACCATTTCGGAAACGAGGTCAGCCTTTGCAAGACGTCCGGCACGGGCCATTTCAGTCTGCAAGGAAGCATCGGTCTTACCGGCAATCAATGCGGCAAGGCGTTCCATTCTGCGAGACTTGTCACCCATGGAACCCAAAGGACCGAGGAATACAACATTATCCAGCTTGGCAAGCCATGTGTCGAAATCGGTCTTGAGGTCGTTCTTCCAGAAAAAGCGGCCATCTTCGAGTCTTGCACGAAGAACTTTTTCCCAACCCTTACGAACCAGTTCCACATCTTTGGGAACAAGGTTCAGAGTGCACAGGAAATGCGGGAGCAGTTCGCCGTCTTCCTTCTGGATACCAAAACACTTCTGGTGGCTTTCCATACTGGTCAGCAGCACTTCCTTGGGAAGTTCGAGGAAAGACTCATCAAAGTTACCGATGATGGGAACAGGAAGCTCAACAAGGTTGCTGACCTCTTCCAGAAGAGAGTCTTTCCAGACCACGGAGCCATTCAGTTCGGAAGCGAGCTTATCGCCTCCCTTGCGTACCTGTTCTCCCCTTTCAGTGGGAGAAATGATAACAGAAGACTTTTCTTTAATTACATCAAAGTAATCATCAGCAGAAGCAACTTCCCAAGGTCCGGCACCCATTACGCGGTGACCGAAAGTCTGACGCCCGGAAGGCATGCCAGCCATTTCAAATTCAACTACATCGGTACCGAACAGGCAAAGCAACCAGCGCAGCGGACGTCCGAAGGCGAAATCAAGGTTGCCCCATTTCATTTTCTTGGGAAAGGAAAGTTTCTTGATCGCAGTTACGCAAAGCTCAGGCAGGATGGAAATGGTCTCACCGCCGCCCACGGTTTTCTTGGCTGCAAGGTAATCACCTTTCGCGGTCTCAAGGGTGTAGATATCTTCAAGGGCGATTCCCTGAGATTTTACAAAACCCTCAAGAGCCTTGGTGGGGTTACCATCTGCATCATAAGCAATGCGGGCCGGAGGGCCGGAAACTTCTTCTTCGACCTTTCTCTGCATGGCTGCCATATCTTTAACAAAGACAGTCAGCCTGCGCGGAGTGGCAAAAGTTTCAACGCTTGCGCAATCGATCATGCTCTCTTCAAGAAGAGTGCTGAAAATATCTTTAATATCGAGACCCAGCCGGGGAACAAAGCGGGCAGGCATCTCTTCAATTCCAATTTCGAGTATAAAATCGGCCATTTTAGCTTCCGTTTTTTTAATCGTTTTCAAGCATGGGGTAATTCAGATTCTCGCGTTCTTCCGCATAAAGCTTTGCGGCTGCGGAAGCGAGATTACGCACTCTGCCGATATAGGTTGCCCTTTCAGTGATGGAGATTGCTCCGCGGGCATCAAGCATGTTGAAGGTATGGGAGCACTTCAGGCAGTATTCATATGCCGGACGAGGCAGCCCTTCTTCACAGAGCTTCTTGCTTTCAGCTTCATATTTATCGAAGAGATCCAGCAACATATTGGCGTCGCTGAGTTCAAAGTTATACTTAGACTGCTCCACTTCATTCTGATGGAAAATCTGTCCGTAGGTAACTTTGTCATTCCATTTAAGGTCGTATACAGACTCAACGCCCTGCAAATACATGCAGATACGCTCAAGGCCGTATGTGAGTTCAACGGAGACAGGTTTAAGGTCAATACCGCCTACCTGCTGGAAATAAGTGAACTGAGTCACTTCCATGCCGTTGAGCCATACTTCCCAACCAAGGCCCCATGCGCCGAGTGTGGGAGATTCCCAATCATCCTCGACAAAACGGATGTCATGCTCTTTAGCGTCAATACCTAGAATCTCAAGACTCTTAAGATAAAGATCCTGAACATCATCAGGAGAAGGTTTCAGGATAACCTGAAACTGAAAATAGTGCTGAAGCCTGTTGGGGTTTTCACCATAACGGCCGTCAGTGGGGCGGCGTGAAGGCTCAACATATGCGGTATTCCACGGCTCAGGTCCGATTACGCGGAAAAAAGTTGAAGGGTTGAATGTGCCCGCGCCGACCTCAATATCAAGAGGCTGAACAATGCAGCATCCGTAATCAGACCAGAAGTCCTGAAGTTTAAGTATAACATCTTGAAAATTCATCAAATTCCTCTCATCTAACAAACAAACATTTGTATTGATTCATTCCCATGCCCTGTACCGCGTACAGATGAAGGAAATGTCCGGTTTACAAACAAATAAACACAGGACGAACATAAATCCATCCTGAACAGACTGCCCTATCCGGGCAGATAAAATTTATATCTTCCGATAACCGTTGCCTTCCCAAATCAGTCCCATGTGGTAAGCCATGAAACGGTCCATCACGGAAAAGCACTCCTGCCGGATTTCTGCCGGAAGTTGCAGCATAATCCAACTGGCCGGTCCTGTATCCTGAATCCAGGCCAGAGTTCTCGCGGTTCCTGCGCTAATGGTTTCGCCCTGTCTGCCGTCAGAACAGTCCAGACATTTGAGCTGTCCCTTTTCAATATTGAAGATCACGGGACGGGAACTGAACAAAGGTTTGCCGCATTGAGCGCAAATTGTAAAGTCAGGATTGTATCCTTGCTCAAAAGCAACCTTGGCCCGGAAGAAAAGCGGGAAAAAATCATCCGGCTCCGTTTCTTCGATAACATCCAACATTTCGGTCAGTAGCTCAAAAACAGCACGGTTTCCATCGCGCTCTAAAACCGCAGACTCAATAAATTTCAAACAATTGGCGGCAAGACCCATTTTACGCAGGTTAGAACGGATTCCGGGATACCCTTTAATAAGACTCCCTTCCTGTAAAACCTGATACGTTCCGGTCTTGTTGGTGCCGGTTTTAAACAACACCTGAGAAAAAGGTTCGAGACATCCACCAAAACGTCTGCGGCTCCTGCTTCCCCCGAAGGCAAACGCGTTCTGCACTCCCCGAGAGGAAGACATGAAGCGCACCCACAAATCATTTTCTTTAAACCTTCCGGTCTTAAGAATTATTACTTTTTCAGTAAGTTCCATCTATTCCCATGACCGTACAGAAAACCGCTTATTAACGGGCTGCGGGGAAATCCAGTTTTTTAACCTTTCCTTTAGGTGCATCGAATTCAAAAGGCTTACCGTTGGAAAGAATTTCAACCCCGCCGCCATTACCGAGCTTGATTTTCAAGCTGTCCTTATAAGGAAATGTAAGAGTATCTCCTTCCTGAATTACATACTCTTTACCGTCACCGTCAACCACGGCCTCAAGCCAACATGCTTCACCGGGTTTAGCGGTAATTGCCACGATATTCCCGACCGGCTCAACTACAGCAACCGTTTCTTCTACAATCGGCTGCTCCACGGTTTCGGCCGCCTCTTCAACTTTATTCTCTATCGGTTCTTCATTCGCAGCTGGTTGCACGGCTTCAGCAGGAGCAGGTTCAGCCTGTTTCTCTTCAACAACCGGGGCTTCAGCTTTCTCTTCCAGTACAGTGGGCTTTTCCTGAGCATCCTCTTCTACGACAACTTCTGTCTGAGGAGCTTTCTGGGCACTGAAATAGGAATTATCGTGCAGATAGTACACCAAACCGCCGACGATTCCGACCAGAATCAAGACTAGAAGAATAGTTCCGGCAGGACTCTTCTTTGGACCCGGACCATAGTCAGGCTGAACAGATCCATCTACAACATCCTCTGCATCAGCAGTCCCGGTTCTCATAATTTGTGAAAACTCTTCACCTACTTCTTCAGCATCCAGCCCAAGAGCCTTGGCATAAGTTTTTACAAACCCTTTGGCATATACTTCGTGGGGAAATTCTTTCTGGTTACCACTTTCAATGGCATTAATATTCACGCGGCTGACTTTGGTGATCTCCATGATCTGCTCAATGGTCAACCCCTGCCTTTCTCGCTCATTTTTCAATCGGGAACCAAGCTCTTTTAAATCCATACGACCCTCTCGATACAGTCTGGCAGTAATGTTTCAAAAATCAATTTGAAACTGTCGTTAAAAGCCGCCCGCAGGGCAGCCGAGATCCGCTACAGTTCTCCCCGTTTATTTAAGCTCAATAACAGCCTTCTCCCTGAGCTTTTTTATAAAATCGGCAAATAAACCATCCTGTTTCTGACGGTAAAGCCGCTGATAAATTTCCTGCTTGCTGTCTTCGAAAGATGCTTCTTCAGTGTTGACGTAGGAATCAAGCTTGAGCAAAGCTTTAAAACTCTGAACTTCAAAAGGATTACTCACACCACCCGGCTTCAAACCTTCAAGGGCATCATGCCAGGTCTGAGCAAGATCGTCCCACTCAAGAACACCGAGATCACCGCCACTCCCCGCTCCGGGGCCGGTAGTGTATTTATCGGCTGCTTCTTCAAAACTGATTTCCCCGGCCAGAATCTGTTCACGAATCTGGTCGACTGATACATTTTCAGGGAAGAGAATCAATTTCAAATGCACACTTTTGGCAACCTCACCCTGATCAGTACGGGTGCTGTTCCATGCTGCCTTGATTTCATCATCAGTAACAACAACCTTACTTTTAATCTTGTAAGAAAGAAGGCGATGTTTACGAATATCTTTTCCGATTTTTTCTTTAAATTTTGTGAGATTTGTTTTCTGAAGTTCAAGCTGACGTTCAAAATCTTCGTCACTCAGATTACTTTTCTCTTTAATCGCTTTAATCTCAGTTTCAACATCCTGAGTAGAGACATCAACTTTAAGTCTTTTACTTTCCTGATCAATAATGATTTCGTTAATGAAACGATCAAGAATCTGCTGGCGTATTTTTTTCAACTGTTCCGTTTCAACTGCGGAAAGAGACCTGCCTTTGAACTGCTTCATGATGGGAGCCATCTTTCTGTTCAGTTCATACATAGTTACAACTTCACCGTTTACAACAGCAACGACTCCATCGACAACTTTTTCCTCGGCAGTGGCAAATGATGCGGAACAAATGACCATGCTGGCCAGAAAACCGGCAATAATGCGCTTCAATTCAATTCTCCTGAATATGGAAACCGGACTTCAGGTCCGGTTTTATGGTCAGATTTATCAAAATAGCCACAACTCGGCTAATTCCTATGACTAACTAAACTCTTTCATTAAACTATGCAACTATTCAGCTTTTGTCGCTTCAACCAGCTCAGCTTCAGGTGCAGTCTCTTTAACTTCGGGCATCAAGTTTTTGCTGATTTTTATATTTGAAGTCGCCATTTTGTTTTCCAGCCATGCTTCAAATTTTTCTTCAAGCTTCTTTTCAAGCAAAACCTTTTCAACCATAGGGTATGCCTGCAATGGAGTAAGCAGAGTCGCCTCTTTCTTTTCCTTAAGTATCAGACAAAAAACTTCTTTCTTCTGGGTAATTACAGGAGTGGCCTTACCCGGCTCAAGGTCTTTTACAAAAGTTTTCCATGCCGCAGGAATCTGTCCGTTCCTGATCCATATTTCACGCACAGAAACCTTGCGCAGCTTTGCAGAAATTGCCGCCGGGCTAAGCCCTTCACGGTAAAGCTCTACCCCTTTAAGCACAAGATCCTTGCCCATACCTTTAACCATGACAAAACGGTACCCGGCAGGCATATAAAAATCAGATAGATGAGTCCGATAATATTGCTCTGCTTCCTTGTAATCGATTTTAATCTCAGGACGCAGAATATCACGGTAAAATTTATCCATGGCCAATTGATACTTAAGCTGTGAACGCCAAGCGTTGATATCTACATATTCTTCAATAAGAATCTGCTCAAATGAATCATCAGGATAATCAGAGCGAACCTCATCTTCGGCTTCCTTCATTTCTTTATCGGAGACCGGAATCTCACGTTGCTCCAATTCCTGTGAAACAAGTTCCTGAACGATAAGGTCTCCGAGAATCTGCCCGTATTCAGCCCGGACCTGTGCAACAGAGGGAACAAATCCGTTGCTGCCCTCATGGGTGAGATCATATTTATAATCAAGCTGGCTCAGATAAATGGGTTTATCATTAACCCGTGCAATTATTCCCGGCTCTTCGTTTTTGTTCTGGCAACCACCGAACATAAAACAAGCCAGCAGGACACCGATCAGTATTCTTTTCATATCAGCTTCCGAATAAACCGTTCAACGGTATAGTTAAAGTAGTGGTTCAAGTTTTTTACAAACAGAATCAAGACCTTGTGAAATGGATAAACTCTGATCAAGACGCACTTCAAGAGCTGCCGGCGGCTTGAGCTTTGCCTTTTCACCCTGCTCACCGATCCAGGCGATAAGTTTTGCCGGATCAACCGGGTTATTGTTTTCCAACCAAGTCAAAATTACTCGAGTGGGAAACAAATCAGCACGGACAACGCCTAGGCGTGCCAGAGTTCGCTTAAGGTAAAGTACAGCTATAAAATTCTCAACCTCTTCCGGAAAATGTCCGAAGCGGTCTTTGATCTCGGCGGCAAGTTCTTCGATTCCAGCCTCGCTGTCAGCAGAAGAAAGAGCACGGTAGTAGCGCAGTCGCTCTCTGGCATCAGGAACGAAATCTTCCGGCAAATGAGCCTTGAATACAAAATTCATCTCTGGATCTGTGACTGTTCCTGAATCATCGCCTTTAATCCTGCGTACTTCTTCGTCCAGCATTTCAAGGAATAGATCAAGTCCAACCTTGGCCATCTGACCGGACTGGACTTCACCGAGAATGTTACCCGCTCCGCGCAAACGCAGATCTTCCATGGCAACCTTGAACCCGGCACCAAGATAATCAAGCTGCAAAATAATCTGCATCCTGCGTTTAGCCTTTTCGGAAAGAGAATCCAGTGAAGAAACCGCAAAATATGCATAGGCCTGACGGGTACTGCGCCCCACCCTGCCGCGCAACTGGTAAAGCTGGCCCAGACCGAACATCTGAGCCTGATCCACGATCAAAGTGTTGGCATTAGGGAAATCAAGCCCGGATTCAATGATGGCCGTGGCAACCAGAATATCAAGTTCCTTGTGCCAGAATTTATGGATGGTCCCTTCAAGGTTCTTTTCCGTCATTTGGCCATGAGCCATACCGACTGTGGCATCGGGGGCAAGCTTCTTAACATACTCAACCACCCGCTCAAGACCCTGAACCCGGTTATGAACCCAGAAGATCTGTCCTCCACGTTCAAGTTCACGGGCCACGATGGAAGCTAGCATGGCTTCATCACGCTCAATAAGTGCGGTCTCAACAGGTTTGCGATCCACGGGCGGGGTTTCAATAGTGCTCAAACTGCGCACACCGGAAAGAGAAAGCTGCAAAGTTCGGGGAATGGGAGTTGCGGTCAGGGTCAGGGCATCAATATTTTTGCGCATTTCCTTGAGCCGTTCCTTGTGGCGCACGCCGAAACGCTGTTCTTCATCAAGAATAAGCAGGCCGAGATTAGGCGCTTCCACATCTTTGGAAAGCACCCGGTGGGTTCCGATGAGAATATCAAGCCCGCCGGATGACATTTCTTCCAGAACGCGCTTCTGACGGGTCTTGGTAACAAAACGACTAAGCATACCAACGGTAACCGGAAAACCTTCCATGCGCTGCACAAAGGTCTGATAATGCTGCTCCGCAAGTACAGTGGTGGGACAAAGCAAAATAACTTGCTTTCCGTCCAGCACAGCCCTGAAGGCTGCACGCAGGGCAACCTCGGTTTTACCGAAACCTACATCACCGCAAACAAGGCGATCCATAGGTTCAGGGCTTTCCATATCCCGGAAAACATCCTGAATAGCCTTCTCTTGATCAGGGGTCTCTTCAAACCCAAAAGTGGATTCAAATTCCCAATACATATCATCAAGCGGACCGTAAGCATAACCCTTGGCAATTTTGCGGTACGCATACATTTCTACCAGTTCCCCGGCGATCTTTTCAATGGCCTTACGAGCCTTTTCGCGCGTCTTGGCCCAACGTGCGCCGCCGAGTTTATCCAGTATCGGACACGAACCTTCAGGACCCTTGTACTTCTGGACCAGATTCAACCGGTCCACCGGAACATAAAGCTTGTCCTCTGAATCAAAGTACAGCAGCAGATAATCGTTTGCCACATCCCCAATATTCATATGATGCAGACCACCGAAACGGGAAAGTCCATAGTCACGATGAACCAGCAAATCTTCAATGAGCAGGTCCTCGTAGCTGGTCATGCCTTCAAAGGCCTTGTCTCGGCTGCGAGTGCCCTTCGCAGCCTGCGGCTGGATGACATCTTCACCGAGAATAACCGTCTGATTCCACTCTAGTTCCATACCCTGCCTGAGAGGAGAAACAAGAGCGTAAATACCTTTGTTCAAAGGAGAGTACTCTGTGGAAATGGGCAGTTGCTCAGGCTCAATAAGGGAAAGAAATTTCTTGCGGGATCGTTCGGTACGAAAGCTGAGCACAGTCTGGAACCGCTCACTCTTCCATTCTTTCAAAGCAGCAACCAAAGCAGCCCACGGACGTTTGATCTGTTCCGGTTTCCAAAAAATATCAGTAAATGCAGAAAGAGCCCGCTCAGAAAGGTCCACTCCGTCCTTTTCTCTGCCGATAACCAAATCTTCAAAGACCATCTGTCTTTCGTCGCGCCATGTGGAGCGTGCCTTCTCCTCATTCCAACAGATAACGTGCATGGGCCATTTACAGCCATTATGAGCGGATTTATCCTGCAAAAATGTTTTCCAGCCGTATTCCTGATCCTGCAATTTTGAACGCAGATTTGAAGCGGAAGAAAGCACGTAAACGGATTTCTGCGGAAAAAAGGCCTTTAAATCAACAGCGTCAGGATAAAAAAGTCCCGGCCAGATCATGCCGTCAGCATTTCCGGCCTTTTCAAGTAAAAGGGTATATCCTTCCGAAGAAATTTCACCGGTTTTTTTCAGCTGAGTCCATAAGGCTTCCGCTTCGTCCACGTAATTACCGGTCAGCATGGCCGGAGCAACCGGAAGCATAGTCACTTCGTCCAAATCAGCCTTTGACCTCTGGGAAGAAGGATCAAAAACACGGATCTCTTCGAGAATTTCACCGAAAAATTCAAGGCGTATGGGCAAGTCATATCCGGGCGCGTAAATATCAAGGATATCACCGCGCATGGACATTTCGCCATAGCCGGAAACAAGTTTTGTCCTAGCATATCCCCAAGTAACCGCCTGCTCCATGAGCAGCTCCGGGTCCATCTCCTCGCCCTTTGCGAGAACTAGATAATTGCTTTCCAGAACATCCGGGGATGGCCACTTGGGCAGCAAATTGTCGGCAGTCATGAGTACTGACTGTTTACCGCCGCGGGTAAGTGCGTGCAGAGCTGCCCAGCGTTCTGCCCAATCCGAGGCAGCAGAATTCTTGCTGAGATAAGGCGGTAGAAAAACCCAATCCCTTTCCCATGAAGGAACAATCTTTCCTTTATGTTCAAGTTCATTGCGGCTGAAAAGAGTCAGCAGGGCCTTGAGTTCTGAATATTCGCGTGCACCCGGAGCGACAAGCACAACCGACTCTCCTCGTGAATGGAGGTTGTGGGCTGTGAAAGCCTGTGTTCCGTGGCCGCTTTTAAAAATACGTAAGTTATCACCGTTTCCGGAAGCGAAAGCGGAGAGCTGAGCTGGTAAGGACAAACTAACTCCAGAAATTTATCAAAATTAAAGTCGTCCCCCGCTCAAGCAGAGGACGACTTTTTTTTGCAGAGAAATGCTGCCGCTGTCCAGTTTTAAAACAATTATTTGGTCAACTGGACTGAAGCACTTATAAGATTGAAGGCGAAAACACCCGAAGGGGTCCCGGAATCAACCCTTTTCAACAGCGGCTATACCTGTGCCAGCTGTTCCTGTTCCTCGTTGGACAGGAGTCTATTAAGGTCGAGCAAAATAAGCAGTCTATCTTCAAGCTTACCAACTCCGCTGATATATTCAGATTCAAGACCGGAGACAACGGCCGGCGGCGGTTCAACGGTTGATGCAGGAATTCGCAGGACCTCAGAAACGGAATCCACAACAAAACCTACGATCATATCGCTAATTTCTATTACAATGATTCTGGTATGCTGATCGTGTTCACGAAACTGCAGACCAAACTTGCTTCTAAGGTCGATAATGGGAATAACCTTACCGCGAAGGTTGATTACACCTTCAACGAACTGCGGTGCTCTGGGAACTTTGGTAATTTCCATGGTTCTGATAATCTCTTGAACCTTGAGAATATCAACACCGAATTCCTCTTCACCGATACTGAAGGTAACCAGCTGAATCAATTCCGCATCAAGCGCAATCTTCTTACCTTCTTCCATATTTATCCCCCTGTTATATTTTTTACAGTGGATGACCAAGTATTTGATCAAATTTTTAATTTAGTAAAAGAATCAAAAGTTCTAATTAAAATTTATATTATTATTCATCTGAAATATTTGCAAGCTAATCCTGAAATTATAAAACAATTACGCCTTTTTTTAAGTACAGAAATTGACTAGTGGCATATTAATGACTATCAGTGATATTTGATAGCAAAAAGCGAAGCTCAGGAGGGTATGAACTCGCATGGCTCAGTTTTCCCCGACAGAAAATATTACACTAGAAGACCAAATTAAATCACTAGCAAACGAAGAACTGCTCGACTTCTGGGAAGAAACTCAGTTTCTGGCCAAGATGCTTGAGCAGGATAATCAAGAAGAGATCCAATACAGCCCGGAGTATGAAAGGTTGATCCTGCAAGAATTGCAGCTCAGATCATCAATGAAAACTCTGGATCCTTAAAAATTTAAGGCCCGCATCATATCGAAAGGACCTCAGGCAACTGATTAACCCCACCTTTAAAAAAAGGTGGGGTTTTATCTTTCCATTCTTTTATAAATAAGAACATCAATCAACGCTCTAAAGATAAAAAACGGCAGCCCCATCACAGAACTGCCATTTAACAAAATCTTATATTGCAACCTGAACATAACAAACCTTACTCCGCAAACTCCTCAACAAACTTGTTGATTTCAATGCGGGCCTTCTCCAGAAACTGAGGAAATGTGGCTTTACAGGTGTCAGTCATTTCCAGACTCCAATCTGTGTAGTTCTCCGGCTCCATGCCGAGGATGCGCATTACCGGACGCTTGCCGATGGCTCCTGCCATGTTCAGTGAATCCAGCAGATCAATGTCGTGCAGGGAAAGGCGCTGCTTCTCGTTCTGAACGAGATCCTTTTCCTCGAGATAATAAATAGTACCCGGCTCTTTAGTGCCATGAACAATGTCCAGCACCAATGCGCCATCGTAATGTTCGAGAATATGAAAAATATCATGGGTGAATGTTCCGCCTTCCACCAGATGGACATTTTCCGGCCATTCTTCTTTTTTTAATTCCTCAACAGCATGCACCCCGACGCCCTCATCGCCGAGGAGAAGATTCCCAATCCCTAAAACTAACAGTTTTTTCATCTTATATCCTTTAAAGGGAAGCTCCCGGACACAGTAGTCCTGCATCCGGGAGCTTATATTCAGTGAAACGTCGTTACGTTAGCAACCTTCGCCTACGTGAACAACATGCTCTTCACCGGTCTCTGCGTGCAACACGTGCACGGCACAACCCAGTCACGGGTCAAAGGATCGAATGATCCTTGAGATGTCTACAGGACTGGACGGATCGGGAACCGGGGTACCGATGAGGGCTTCCTCAATGGTACCGCGACGGCCTTTGTCGTCACGGGGACAGCTGTTCCAGAGGGTCGCGGGGATCATCTGATAATTAGCGGTCACTGAGTCCTTAATGTCAACGAAGTGCAGCAGGGAGCCACGGGGAGCTTCGGTAAGACCGAGCCCCTGTGCGGTTTCCGGCATTTCGGGCTTAACGTAGGTTTCTTCGCCAGCCTTAACTTCCTTGAGCCAGTTATCTGCAATAGCGTTAGCAACGAGATAAGCTTCTTCTGCACGGGCAACGTGACGGCCCATGAGAGAGAATGCCATATCTTCGCCCAGATCGCGGAACATCTTGGCTTCGATGCCGAAGAGATCTTTGAGCTGCTTCTGGCCCATGGGGCTGAGTTCAGGGTTCTGGATCCACATACGGGCCAGAGGTCCAACCTCAACAGCGCTATCGTTATAGCGGGAAGCTTTACAGAATGTGTAAGCGTCCTTCTTATGCACATCAGGAATAGTTTTACCTTCGCTGGGATGCATGCCGCCGGACTCTTCAGTATACCAAGCGTACTTGGTGTATTCCTTGATGAGCTTGTCGTCGAACTTCTGATCTTTACCGTCGATATAAACACCGGGCTTGAGCAGGAATTCGTTTTCAGCATCATCCATGGGGAATACGCCGTAAGCCATAGCGTTTTTGTAACCGCCACCGATCTTGAACAGATCTTTGTATACGGAACCGATAAGGTAAACGGTAGGTACGTAAGTTTCAGCAATGAATTTCTGAACCTGCTTGAAACGGCTTGCGTATTCTGCGAGCTTTTCCTGGGTCGGAATTTCTGTTGCACCACCAACGACCTGACCGGAAACGTGAGGCATTTTACCACCGAACAGAGCTACCATTTCGTGGCAGATGCGGCGGATTTCAAGAGCCTTAACGTACTGGTCAACAGCTACTTTGTTAGTTTTTTCATCAAGACGCAGATCAGGATGATCGAAGCGGGGGATAAAGGGAGACTTTTCAGGTCCGCGTACGAAATCCAGAGCGGAAAGATGATAAAAATGCAGAATGTGAGACTGCAAGTAGTTAGCACCGAAGATGAGGTTCTTGGTAAGACGACCGTTAGTGGTCAGCTTTACGCCGAAAGCATCATCAAGAGCGCGGGTAGAAGCAGTGGAGTGTGCGGTGGGGCAAACACCACAAATGCGCTGGGTCAGCTGAGCTGCATCGCGGGGATCACGTCCAACAAGGATGTTCTCGAAACCACGATACATGCCGCCGGAGAGCCATGCATCCGCTACTTTACCGTCTTTAACTACGACCTCAGCCTTGAGGTGACCTTCGATTCGGGTTACCGGATCAATGGCAATCTTAAGTTTCCCGTCTTTACCGGCGGGTGCATGAGATTTTGAAGACATAAGGATTTATACTCCTTTTCCGGTTAACCGGCTTCGTAGAAGGGAGACATTTCATCCGGGAATCCCGGTTCTACACAGCCAATGCATACTGAGTTTTCAACACACCAGTTCACGCCGCCATTCCACTTGCGTTTGAAGCAATCGGAGTTGGCACTGGGACCTTTACAGCCCAGCTCATAACGGCATTTAACCGGATCGGTGAACATTTCAGCATACTCATCGTTGTCAAATGCCTCAAGATAGGGGCAGTTGTCGTGGATGTTCTCACCGAAGAAAGGTGTAGGACGACCGTTTTCGTCAAGAATCTTAACGACTTCAGCAAGCCCACCATCAAGACCTTTTTCTTCGATGGCATTGATAGCAACAACGAGAGTACCCACCATCCAGTCAGGATGGGGAGGACAGCCCGGAATGTTGACTACGGGAGTTTTCACACCGTTCTCTGCGAGGAAATTGGTTACAGACATAGAGCCGGTAAGGTTTCCTTCAGCAGCGGGGATACCGCCGTAAGCAGCACAGGTACCAACGTTTACAACCAGAGCAGCATTCTTAGCCATCTCAAGAGTGGCTTCAGTCATGGTGTATTCTTTGTGGTCTGCGCCTGCACCAACGATACAGTAATGGCCGTTCTCAGCTGTGGGAACGGAACCTTCAACAATAACGATGTATTTACCTTTATTTTCTTTAGCCTGATCCATCATGAAATCCCAGGCAACGTGGCCTTCGGAACCCATGATAGTCGGGTGATAATCAAGGTTAATTACATCGAGAAGTACCTCTGCGATAGAGGGATGCACTGAGTTAAGAAGTGAAACTGAACATCCGGTGCAGCCCTGTCCCTGCAGCCAGAATACATTCGGTACAAACTTCTTCAGCGCATGCACTACACTGGGGTTGAACATCTGGGAAATCCCAAAGCCAGCCACAGTTCCTGTGCACATTTTCACGAAATCTCGCCTGGTCAAACTCATCCCTACCTCCTTGGTGGTTGCCGGCGTAGTAAGGCACTGTCCTTACTAAGTAAAAAAAACCGCCACGGCGACGATATTTTTTTACTTCGAATACACACTCCAGCATTTTTCGTCAACAATATCTGATACAAAATTGACACATGTATAGATAAAACAAATACCACTTATAGATCGTTCTTTTTGTGACAATGTTGTCTGTTGAACCCTATACCCTTTTAGGGTTAAGGTGGCTTGATTACAAACAATGTACGAATCTCGATTCACACGAACAATTTAAGGATTTATAATGGCTAAAAAGAAAAGTCGCATCGGACAAATCATTCTACTGATAATTCTTGTCGGAGTTATCGGAACCGGGGCGTACCTGCTCTACAAAGATACCACATCTCCTCAAGCCGCACTGACACCGGATAAAGGATTTATCACTTTCGAGACACCAATTAATGTAAATATCAGTGACACACAGTCCGGCCTTAAGGCTGTTAAAATTGTATTATCACAAGGTGAAAAAAAACTGACACTCACCGAAAAAACTCTTCCTAAAGGCAGTTTTGATTACAATGAAGATATTCTGATCAAGAAAAAACAAATTAAGGAAGGTCCTTTTGAACTGGCTGTCTGGGCTGTAGATACATCCCTTGCCGGATTCGGCAGCGGCAACGCGGTAATAGCCCGTGGTAACTACACACTCGATACCATTGCTCCTAAAATTACCGTCCAAACAACTACTCATAATATGAATCAGGGCGGGTGTGGCCTATTGATTTACAACATCAACGAAACTCCGGCTAAAACCGGCGTGCAGGTAAATGAAGATTTCTTTCCGGGCCACAAACAGCCGGACGGAACATATGCCTGCCTTTTTGCTATGCCCTACTACACCGAAAAAAAAGATTTCAATCCGGTGTTGATTGCTGAAGATAAAGCAGGGAACGTACGCAAAGGATCATTCTGGTACCATGCTAACGGTAAAAAATACCGTCATGACCGGATTAACATTTCCGACCGTTTCCTGAACACCAAGATGCCCCAGTTCGAAGGCGACTTCCCCGGTCTGCCCAGTCAGGTTCAACTTTTCCTGAAGGTAAACCGCGAACTGCGCAAGAAGAACAGAGCTGAACTTCATCGTGTGGCTGAAGAAACATCACCCACTTTCCTTTTTGAAGGAAAGTTCAAGCGTCTGCCCAATGCCGCCACCCGTGCCGGATTCGGTGATAAACGCAGCTATTACTATGCCGGAAAGGTCATCGACAAACAGACTCATCTAGGTATCGACCTTGCCAGCACCCGCCAAGCTCCTATCCCTGCGGCAAACAACGGTCGCGTGGTGCTTGCTGAATCCGATTTCGGCATCTACGGCAATGCGGTCATAATTGACCATGGTCTCGGTTTGCAAAGCCTCTACTCTCATTTGAGCCAGATTGATGTGGAACCCGGTGATATGGTCGCCAAGGGACAGGTCATCGGTAAAACAGGAGCCACAGGCATGGCTGGTGGTGATCATCTGCATTACGGAGTCATCTGCGCCGGTATCCCTGTTAACCCTGTTGAATGGTGGGACGGACGCTGGATTAAAAACAACATCAGCAGTAAATTGAAATAAATAAAATTTATTTTATACTGAAAAACTAAAAAATCCCGGACAATTAATTGTCCGGGATTTTTTAGTTAGAAGACTTTTTAACTTCGTTAAATCTGCATAAAATAAACCCAGCCAATATTGCCGTTATGGGAGCCACCAAAACCAGCCCCACGCTACCTACCAGCGTGCGGAAAATCTCCGCTGCCACCAGCTTGAAATTAAGCATGCGTGTAAACGATGTCTCTTTGGTAACAAAGAGCATGAGCATAGTTAGATAACCTCCGGAATAAGCCAGCAGCAAGGTCGTGGTCATAGTTCCCGTGACCATGCGCCCCACGTTGAAACCTGATGCAATCAATTCATTGCGGGTGATATCCGGTTTCTTATCCAAAACCTCATTCATAGACGCCGCAACATCCATGGCAATATCCATGGCCGCACCGGACGCTCCGAGAATTACCGAAGCATAAAAAATATCGAGCAGATCGAGTGTGTAATGCCCAGAGAAGATCAACATAGTGGCAAAAGGCGCGGTCATGCCTGCCAGTTTAAGCTTTTCCCCGAAAAAGAGGGTCAAGGTCAGAGCCAGCAACAAACCACAGAGAGTGCCCATTGTAGCCACTACTGTGACCCGCGAGAATCCGGCCACACAAGTTATAATCACTACTGTAAGCAAAGTGAGGGTGATAACGGTTAACAGAATAGGATTCCCGCCGCTGAGCAGGCCCGGAATAAAAAATTTCCAAATAATATAAAAACTGGTGATAAAGCTAAACAAAGCTTTAAGACCGATTGAACGGGCATAAATCAGCAGGATGACGACAAATAAACCAAACAGTGCCAGCTCCCAGCCCTGACGAAACTGGTTCACAGCGCGTGCTTCAACAGCTTTGCCGTCATTAATACGGACCGCCATGAGGATTGTGTCTCCGGGATGGAAAATTTCGTCCATTTCCGGCTGTCCGGTCAATTGGTTAGGCCCGGTTACAGTCTGTCCTTTGGCTTCCCCCTCCTGCAAAATGGCAGTGACATGCTGCCCGCCGATACGGGCTGTACCCATCTCAACAAGGGCTTCATTATTCACTGCGGTAACAGTAGCACGCAACTCGTGCATGCCGGTATTCAGGTCAGGACCGGAATTCTCAGACTGCAACAATCCGATAAGACCGACGATCATCAGGATAAAAAAAATCGGAGATATAAACCTTTTCATGGAGACCTCATAATATGGAAAAAGGCCCCCGCAAAAGCGGGGACCCTATCAAAAACAGATTCTCTCAACTAATATGATTACTTGTTGTAAGGAATCTTGGCATATTTTTCCTGAGGACCGTAGGTTTTACCCAGCAGAGCCTTGGAATCGTTGTGCTTGATGTCAGAAAGTTCAACTTCCATGACTTCAGCCATACGGTTGGGGATATCGGTGTTATCGATGAAGCCATTAAACTTCTCAGCACCTACACCGATGGAGGTTGCAGGAATGAATGTTCCGGTGTGAACAAAAGAAGTCCAGGAGATACGTGATCTCTGGGAGATCAAGTCGGTTACGGCAACCATGGTCGGGGTGTAAGCATAACCGTAGTTGGTCTGCTTGTCCGCGGGCAGGTGCTGGTTTTTGTCCTGAACATCCATTGCGTCAGCAAGGATTTTATCTTCAGCAGGAGTACGATCGGTCAGGCCCCACTGTTTTTCAACGTAAGTGATGAAAGCAGCGTGACGTTTTTTAAGGTCGGACTCTTTTTTAGCCAGTTTATTGTAGAATTTATCGAGATTGTCTTCAGCGGAAACATGAACTTTTTCGAGTTCTTTAAGGTTAAGGAAATAACCTTTGGAGTCCATGGAGATACCCAGAGCAACACCACCGGTTTCGTGGTCGGCAGCTGTTACGATGAGGGTTTCTTCAGGGTGCTTCTTATAGAATTCGTATGCAACGGCAACAGCTTCATCCATGGCGATGGTGTCCAGAATGGTGGACTTGGGATCGTGAGCGTGAGCTGCGTGGTCAATACGTCCGCCTTCAACCATCAGGAAGAAAGGCTTTTCCTGAGCGTCCAGAGACTGAACAGCTTTTTCAGTCAGTTCACAAAGGGAAGGAAGCTTGTTTTCCTTGAGCTTGCTGTTACGGCGTTCAACTTCATAAGGAAGGTGGCTGTAGGTCAGAGCAGCAAAAACCTTTTCGCCTTTCTTGGGCTTGTAAGCACGGAAAGCATCGCGGGTGGAATCACCAACGAAGGTCTTGTAGCCCTGATCTGCAAACATTTTAACAACATCAATGTCGTCTTTACGCTTGGATTTCAGACCCTGAGCATTGTCCTTTGCAACGTACTGACGGTAGCCGCCGCCTGCAAAGAAATCAAAGCCGGAATCAGCCTGATCAACAGCGATTTCATTTGCTGCGTTACGATCAGGGTTGTGAGCGGAGAAAGAAGCAGGAGTAGCATGGGTCAGACGAGTGGAGGTAACAATACCTACAGCGTAACCTTTGTCTTTGGCTGCTTCAGCAATGGTCTTAACATCAGTTCCATCGGGCAGTTTGCCGATATAACCATTGGTGGTTTTGTAACCACAAGCCAGAGCGGTTCCGCCTGCTGCGGAGTCGGTGATCAGGGTATTATCAGAATAAGTGGCAACCAGTGCAGACTGGGGAAAAGTATTCATGACCAGCTTAGCGTCGGAGTCATTCTTTTCCATTTTGTTGTACAGCTCAGCAGCCATACGCTGTGTGGGTCCAAGACCGTCACCAATGAAGTAAAATACATACTTGGGCGCACCGGCAAATGCGGTAGCCGCAACCATTGCCAGACAGACTGCCAGAACCAAAGGGCGAACAATCCTTTTTAACATAATCACATTCCTTACCGTTTCGAGTTATGCCTCATGCCGAAAACCGGACATGAAAGCTGTAATGCTCGCTTCACGCAAATAAACAGCATCACTCCATACCGCATATCCACGGAAGTTCACAATGCAACATTGCATACAGGTAATTACGAAGTCAGGCAGGATCAGCCCGCATCTTATGTGATCCTCCGTCTCCAAATTGGAGACCTTCAAAACCCATAGCAACAACACAATATTTTTGCTATTTGCAAAAATTTTCCCAACTTTTAAAGTGTTTGTAAGTATTGTCAATGGGTGTTTTTCGAAAACATATTAAGAAAAAGTCGTAACACAATTGTAACAATTTGGAATTGAACTAAAAATCATGAAAAAATAATAAATAAAAATTGAATTTATTTTTACCTTAAAAAGCTCATTTCGTTTTGCTTTAAGTAAATTTTGATCATTTATGAAAACAAAAACAAATCATCACCAACAAAATCATACTTTTTATGACACAACTCTTCAGTTACGAAATAGATTGTTTTAGTGATATTGTTATAAATCTATAAACCCTTCTCCTGATGAACACACATGCCGGGGCAAAACCATTTTTGCTGACTCAAACTCATGGACTCTGCAAACGTCTTCGTAAATTTCATCAAGAACATTATTACATAATATATCTGCTGGCTTACCGTGAGCCACAAATCGTTGTGGTCCCAAAACAACTACATTGTCACAGAACCAGAGTACATGGTTGGGATCATGTGTGCATGCAATTATAGTCGTTCCATTGTCAGCAATTTGTCTAAGTATATTCAAAATTTTTAATTGGTTGCTGAAATCAAGTGCTGATGTCGGCTCATCAAGAAAGAGTAAAGGAGTTTCCTGCGCAACCGCCCGAGCAATAAGTACCATCTGACGCTGTCCACCACTGAGACGGCTATAAGGCTGATCTGCAAGTTCGGTAATCCCGATCAGCTTCATCGCATCCAATGCCTTGCGCTTATGCACATTTGAAACACCAAAAAAACCGGAGATATGAGGAGTTCGTCCCATAAGTACAACATCTTTCACAAGATAAGGGAACGGCGGCTTATGCTCCTGCGGCACATAGGAAACCATTTTAGCCATGGAGCGTATAGATTCTTTGCCCACATCCCGACCATCAATAAGAACCCTGCCGGAACTGCTCTTTAAAAATTTCAGACAACACTTAAAAAGAGTGGTCTTCCCGCATCCGTTAGGTCCAAACAGCCCGCAGACCTCACCCCTTGGAACATTGAAACTTATGTCTTCCAGCACCTTGTAACCGTTATCATATTCAAAAGATAAATTTTCCACTTTCAGCATCATTACCCTCCGAAGGCTGTCTTACCTTTACTTCTCAAAAGATAAATTAAATAAGGTGCTCCTAGTATTGATGCAACGATCCCTACCGGTATTTCTGATGTTGTCAGATTTCGGGCTAAAGTATCGCAAAGTACCAGATACATGCTCCCCATGATTGCTGCCGTAGGAAGCATAAATCTGTGGTCAGGGCCAAGCACCATTCTAGCTGCATGCGGCATCATCAAACCAACCCAGGCAATAATTCCGACCACAGAAACTGAAAGCGCGGTCATGAGGGTGGCCAGCATAATAAAAATCGACTTATATAACTCCGGGTTGATCCCCAGTGTGCGGGCTTCCTCATCACCCATGGAAAGAATATTCAGTTTCCAGCTCATTGTCAGAAGCAGGAAAGTTATTCCCAGAACAACCGGAAGTACCAGCTCAACATCTTTCCAGACAGCATAATAAAAACCGCCCATCAGCCAAAATACAATCTCCCGCAAGGCTGCATCTGCGGCGAGATATTTCAGAATAGAAAGCATGGCTGAAAATAAAGCACCGACAATAACCCCGGCCAAGATCAAGGTAACGATGGGTATTTCACCGCGAACCCTGGCCAAGCCATAAGCACCGAAGACAGCTACGAGAGAGAAAACAAATGCAGACAACTGCAAAGAGAATAAAAAAGTGGGTAAAACTATCGCTAAAGCTGCACCGAATGCAGCACCTGAAGAAGCACCAAGAATATATGGCTCTACCAGCGGATTTTTAAAACACCCCTGAAAAACTCCACCGGAAACCGCCAAAGCAGCGCCCACACCTGTGGCCAATAAAATACGGGGCATTCGAATATCCCAGACCACGGTATTATGGAGCTTATTGATGGCTGACACATCGCCGCCCGGAGTGAGGTGAGCTGTCAGCACAGCAAGTACATCTTTAAACTCCAGCCCAAACGGGCCGATGACCGTAGCCCCGACAATTGCCAACAGCAGACAGACAAATAAAAGACCGACAATTATGCCCTTCCTCCGCTCCTCAAAATCACAAACGGCGGGAGAAACACTCCCGCCATCTGCAACTACAGAATATGAATCTGCCATATACTCTACCAACCCTCTTCTACGGTCCAGTCGAGCCACTGGGTTGAGCGCAAGCCCTTGGCAGTTGAATCATCTACCCCATAAACATTCTTATAGAAATCAAGAACCCATTCATTAATCTTAATATCCTTAAAAAGATCGGGGTGGCAGGCTTTGGCCATAATCATTATTTCAATCGGATATTCAATACGCTTGGCACAATTGCAGGGAGTCCACGGCAAAGCCACAACCCTGCGGTTTTTCACAGCCTTCAAACTGGAAAGTCTTGTGTAATACGGAGCTGTATAAAGTTCTTTGGGCGGATGATAGCCCCAAGCAGTAGGAAGAATAATTACATCCGGGTCCATGGCAAATACCTGCTCAGTATTAACTACGGAAAAACTGCCGCCTCCGGTGTAAGCATTTCTGGCTTTAGCTATATTTTCAAGGAAATATGATTCAATTGTCTCCTTACCATGTGTTGTCCCTGCACCCCCTTCGCCTCGGGCTTTAGGACTGAGACCAAATAACAGAACTGAAGGTCTCTGTTCCTCGGTGATTGCAGCAGTTCTGCTACGTACCATATCCACAATACTTTCCAGATAACGAGACAACTTCATTGCCTCTTTTTGTTTTCCGAAAACCTCACCCACAACCCGGATCTCTTCACTGATATTTTTAATATCCGGAGAACAGAAAGCAGGAGGACCGTTAAGCACAACCAGCGGAATACCTAAAGCTTCAATCATCTGGATATGCCTTTGCAACGCTTCACTTTTGTTCTTGGAAGTCTTTGAATAACAAGAACCAACCCGCAGAAAAATAAGGTCAGGCTGAAGCTTTGCCATCTCTTCAAAATTTATGGATTTACCATAGGTAGACATATACGGGATCTCGCGCATCCACGGATTCAAATAACTAACCGGATTGGTCCCGTTCATGTAGGTATATTCTTCACCTGAAATAGTAGGATAAGAATATTTGAAAATTTTAACAGGACAATGCGAACCAAGAGCAATAATACGGTCTTGAACACCCAGCACGGTCATAACACCGGCACTGAAACCGTCATCTAAAGTTATAACCCGACGTGGATTATCTGGAATCTCAACCAGTTTCCCCCGCATATCTGTCACAGTTTTGGTTCCTGCCTCTCCCCTGCAAGGCATACAGAAAATCAACACGGTAAAAGCAAAAACGAAATATTTAACCAGCACTGCTTTTGAAAATTTATCTCCGAGTCCCATCAACAACTCCTATTTTAGTTACCGAAACATATTACATATCCGAATTCAGTAACACTGCTACATCGCATAAAAATATGTGTCAACTGACCCAAGTTAAATACCCTACCTTCTGGCCTATCCTAAAAAAATGGAGACTTCTGCCTACCAATGAAGATATTCCAATCTCCCCAGCCCAAAAACAATCGATTATTTTTCCCACTCTGTTTAAAATAGAACAACGTTATCCGCCTGAATTTATGAAACTCAGGACAGTTGGTCCGTAATTTGTAACCAAATAACACTGAGAGGGGATAAATTTCAGGATAAAAGGAAAGGTGGAGAATGTGGAAATCAATCGTCGTAACAACAGCCCTGATGTTATTCGGAATGGTTAACGCACATGCAGCTGATTTTGGTTATTTAGAGAAATCGAAGCAAGCAAAACCACAAAATATTACAGCAGTAGAAAATGAAATGTCTTTCAGCGACATAATTACCGGATTGAATATCAGTGATGAGATGAGTACAAGCCTTATTTTTGGGCTGGACAGTGCAGACGTCCCTGCACATGACGGACCTGACGGGCAACCTTCAACATTTGGATTGGGGCTAGGGTTCAGCTTCAGCTTTTAGACTTATTAAAAAGAGCCGACCTTTCAACAAGCTGCCAAAAAACAGACTCAGCAGTTGCTTTGCGCCCTCCTCCCTCAGCCTGACCATTGGTCAGGATAACAAAAAAATAACCATTGTACCTGTAAGCCACTGCCGTATATATTCCAGCGAAATTCCCATTATGACCAACTGCTTCATACTTATTCATCATCCCAAGGCCATAAGAAATATTTTGAGTTATCGGCTGAAAATCCATCTGCTCTGCAAAAAGAGACTTATCAATACCATATCCATTTAAATAAGCCTTACTCCATTTCATCATATCCGAAACAGTTGAAACTCCATTTCCCGAACACCATGCCCAAGAAGGGTTAATCAACAAACTAAAGTCCTTAATTTTATCAGTTTGAGGATTAAAGTCATGTCCATGTGCATACGGCTCAGAAATATTAGCACTTTTAACTGGAAACGATGTGGACTTAAGTTTCAGCGGAGCAAGGATACGTTTATAAACCTGATCTTCAAAACTATCCCCGGTCAATTTTTCAACAATCAATCCCAGCAAAACATAATTTGAGTTGTTGTATTCAAATTTTCTTCCTGAACGATGATAAACCTCATTACCGAAACTCAATAAATGTTCAGGAGTCCAATGCATCCACGGTCTTTCCCGGAATAATTTCAGGAACTGGGCATCTTCGGTGAAATTTTTAAGGCTACTCCTCATCTGCAATAAATGACGGACAGTAATATGCTTATCCCTCGAAACAATTCCCGGCAAAATATTATACACTTCTGTATCAAGCTGGACCTTGCCTTCACTGGCAAGCATCAGCACCACTGATGCAACAAAAGTCTTGGTAATACTGCCAATACGGAATTTCAAATTCCTGCTCATGGGTTTACGGCTACCGATCTGACGCACTCCGGCCTTATAATACCAGACCCCGCCGTCAGGGCTTTCAACCATCATCACCGCTCCGGGAATGTTCAGTTCCTTAACGGATTGCTGCAATATCCGATTTAAATCATTATGCCCCGCAGCCTCGGAACAGATATAGATCATAAAGACAAAAAGAATCACAAAAAAAGGCGCAAGTCCCCATCGGCTCAAACTTTCATACAAATTCTTCCTGTTTATTTTATAGCGACTATCCATATTTATCCATACCATGAAATGCAGCACACTTGAACGATATAAAAAAAAGGATGCCCTGAAACAGAGCATCCTTTTAATCTTTTTTTATGGGATCTAATTTAGTGCGACTGGGCCTGATATTCTTCCTTGATCAGGTTGAGTGCAATGGGAGAAGCACTATCCCGACCACGAAACAATTCTTCAGCGGAAAGGCTGTCCAAGGCACAACTGAGCACTTCGTCCATATTCTCAACCGGAATAATTTCAAGATCCTTGAGAATTGCCTCCGGCACATCCTTAAGATCCTTTTTGTTATCGATAGGAATAAGTACGGTCTTAGAAAGACCCCGATGAGCTGCCAGTAGCTTTTCACGAAGTCCACCGATAGGCAGAACCCGTCCACGCAGGGTAATTTCTCCGGTCATGGCCAGATCATGGCGTACCGGAACATTCAAGAAAGCGGAAGCAATAGCCGTACACAGGGTAATCCCGGCAGAAGGTCCATCCTTGGGAGTAGCTCCCTCAGGCACATGAACATGGATATCGATCTTCTCATGAAAGTTCGACTTCAGCCCGAACAGGTCGGAACGTGACCGAATATATGAAAGCGCAGCCTGAGCAGATTCCTGCATAACATCACCGAGCTTACCGGTAATAACCACTTTCCCCTTACCGGGCATGAGCACAACTTCCACCATGAGCATTTCGCCGCCCACCTGAGTGTAAGCAAGGCCTGTGGAAACACCTACCAGCGACTTCTCTTCACTGGCTCCGTGGCGGAACTTAAAGACTCCAAGAATCTTACTCAAATTCGCGGTAGTAACATGAACACTCTTACTCTTATCTTCGGATTCAACAATCTTCATTGCCGTCTTTCTACAGACTTTAGCAAGCTCACGCTCAAGATTACGGACACCGGCCTCGCGGGTATAAGTTCGGATAATTTCAGTCATAGCATTATCAGAAATAGCAAGGTTGTCTTCCGTGAGACCGTGCTCCCCTACCTGCTTGGGCAACAGAAAATCCTTGGCAATATGTAACTTCTCAGTTTCGAGATAACCGGGAAGCTTGATAATCTCCATTCTATCCTGCAAAGGCAGAGGGATTGAATGCAGGTCATTTGCAGTAGTGATAAAAAAGACCTTGGAGAGATCGTAATCAAGATCAAGGTAATGATCATTGAAAGTTCCGTTCTGTTCCGGATCAAGCACTTCAAGAAGAGCCGCAGAAGGATCACCTCTGAAATCGGTACTCATCTTATCCACTTCATCAAGACAGATAACCGGGTTGCTGTATTCGCAACGTCTCAGGGACTGTATAATTTTACCCGGAAGCGCGCCCACATAGGTGCGGCGGTGCCCCCTGATCTCAGCCTCATCACGAACTCCACCCAGCGAGAGACGCACAAATTCGCGACCCATGGCCCGGGCGATTGAACGGGCAATAGAGGTTTTACCTACACCGGGAGGGCCTGCAAAACAAAGAATGGGGCCTTTAATGGTCTCAACCAGAGACTGCACGGCCATGTATTCAAGGATGCGCTCCTTGGGTTTTTCAAGACCGTAATGGTCTTCATCGAGAATCTTGCGGGATTCAGCTATATTGAGCTTGGTTTTCTTATATATGTTCCATGGAAGTTCCATAATCCAGTCCACATAATTGCGGACAACGGTGTACTCAGCAGAGGAAGGAGCCATCTGGCGCAGCTTCTTGATTTCCTTGCGGACCCGTTCTCTGGACTCATCATCCATATTCTTTTCATTGAGCTGCTCTTCAAGTTCATGGGCTTCAGCCTGAGGATCATCCTCCCGGCCCATTTCCTTATTGATAGCCTTGAGCTGCTCGTTGAGATAGTACTCACGCTGGTTCTTTTCCATCTGCCCTTTGACGCGGTTCTTGACCCGCTTTTCAATGGACACGATTTCAATTTCACCAAGCAGGAGTTCGTAAACCGCTTCCAACCTTTCAATAGGATCAACCATTTCAAGAATTGTTTGCTTCTTGAGAAACTCTACCTTGAGATGAGGCATGATTGAATCAGCCAGTTTTCCGGCGACTCGGATAGTTGATATGGCCAGAATGGTCTCAGGAGCAATCTTCTTGTTCACCTTACCGAACTTTTCAAGAGCTTCGTGAACAGAACGAACCAGAGCCTCGGTGGTATGCTCTTCAGCGGGCAGATCGTCCACCCTATCAAGATTTACCAGCGGAAAATTCTCACCGAAAACAACCTCGTCAGATTCAGGATTCCAGCGGGCACGGTACATCCCTTCAAAGAGCACTTTGATAGTGCCGTCCGGGAGCCTGAGCATCTGCAAGATCTTGCTGACTGTCCCAACCCGGAATAGATCTTCCGGCTCGGGTTTTTCTTTTTCGGGAAACTCCTGAGTGACCAGAAAGATTTTCTTATCATAATCGGCAATAGCCTCTTCAATCGCCTTGATTGAAGATTCACGACCAACAAAAAGAGGCACTATGGAACGCGGGAACATTACAACTTCCCGCAGTGACATCATCGGAAGAATATTTTGTTCAGCGGACTCATTGCCACCTTCTAAAACTGTGGACGACATGTATCCTCCTGCTTTTAACCCGGAAACGTCTTTAAACCAAACGAGAACAAACACTACGTCCGCTCACAGGATGGACACCTAATCAGGTAAAAAAGTTATTTTAGCACGTCGGTTAAATGAATAACCGTAACGATTAAATTTCAAAAAAAGATAAAACTGATAACTCTACAGAAACATGTAATAATACCTGCATTCGTTTTGTCAAACTACAAACTGATATTAATTACATTATATATAAGAATAAGCCGCTGCCGGAAACCACAATACCTATCGGAGTATATTCGGAATTAATTACCCTTAACCTGAAGGAGGTAGCCGGACAGGCAACGAGACGACAAACTTTGTCCAATTCCCAAGAGAAGAAGAAACTACCAGATTTCCTTTATGTAAATCGGATATAATAAAATATGAAATGGCCAATCCAAGCCCGGTTCCCTCACCTACTTTCTTGGTGGTATAAAAAGGTTCAAAAATACGCTTGCGCTCAGATTTATCAAGCCCCTGCCCGTTATCTTCAATTTCAATATTAACATAACCGTCCTGCTCATACACTCGCAAAATAAATTTCGATCCTCCAGTCTCATATTGCTTAGCATTCATGGACTGGGCACTATTCTTCAACAGATTCAAAAAAACCTGCTGAATCTCGCTGCCTTCACAAAACACAGTAGCTATATCAGGGGCATATTCACGAACAATTTCAATCTTTTTAAAATCATACTTAGTAGAAAGATCATATTCATTGCCAGCAAGTTCAATTGTACTGTCCAAAAGAATTGAAAGATCATGCTGTCTAAAGTTATCCTGATTCTTGCGGCTGAAACTAAGCATGTTTTTAACTATTTTTCCTGCACGGTCCACCGCCTCGGTAATTCCATTGATAATTTTAGGAATTCCCCGGTCATCCATATAGGCATGCAATTCATCAAGATCTAAATTTCTACCATCAGCAGCCTTTTGATTTGCTGAAAGATCACTTAAGACACGCCTTGATATATTCTGGGCCCCCTGTGCAATGATCCCCAATGGGTTATTAATTTCATGAGCCATGCCTGCTGCAAGTCCACCCACGGAAAGCATTTTCTCATTTTGAACCAGCATATCTTCCAACCCGACACGTTCTGTAACATCTTCAATCTGGACAACAATACCGTCTTGTTCACCAGCCGAAAGAGGATAGATCATTATATCATCGTAAAGAAGATTTCCACCTTGCCTGCGCGCAACTCTAGGATCAGTCCATACCTTACGGTTACGCAAGGATTCCCTAACATGCTCCATATACGGAATCAGGCGTGGAAAAACATCAGCAACCTGCTTTCCTACAGCCTGTTCATCACTAATGCCGGCTACCTCTGAAGCCTTCTTGTTCCAGCGGGCCACCTGCCCTTCACGATTGAGGACAATCAGAATAAATGGCATGGAATCAATTATACTTTTCAATTGGTTACGAAGAAGTCTAATTTCCTCAAGTGAACTTTTCAATTCAGTAATATCAGTGTGCGTGCCGATCATACGCACAGCTTTCCCGGACTCATCCCTTTCTACAGCATTGCCACGTCCAAGAATCCACAGCCATTTGCCTTCCCGGTTTTGCATACGAAATTCGACTTCAAAATTCTCTATTTCATTATTGATGCACTTATTGTTTTTAGCAAAAGCTCGCTCCCGGTCATCAACATGAATAAGATCCAACCATGACTCAACATGCGATGGAAACTCATTTTCTCCATAACCGAGCATGGCTTTATATCCTGGGCTGTAATAAACATCATCAGTTTTAATATTCCAATCCCAGACTCCATCCTTATTGGCTGTCATAGCCAGAGCAAACCGTTCTTTACTCTTACGAACCATTTCCTGAGTCCGGCGCAACTTTATATAAGCCATGGATAAGGCAATGGAAAAAACAAGCAACACAGCAATAATAAACAGCCCGGTGAGAATCTCAATTCGATGCGCGCCCCATACAGACTCAGACTCATTCACAATGAGACTGTCGGCAGGCAAATCAGAATCTCGGACCTTGAAGCGATCCAGTACAATACGGTCGAAAATATATTTATTTGCGTCTACACCTTCTACAACAGGAATATCCTTCACCGGAGTACCGTTCAAAACATCAAGAGCTATACGCCCGGCAATAACACCCTGCTCATAATGTGATATCACCTTACCACCAATAATCCCGGCCCCAATGCCATGCTCATAAATATGAAAAACGGGACGACTGCTGCTTGATACGATTTCAAGCAACCCTTCATCAAATGCTTTTGCAACACCGGCTTTATCCCGATATGCAGACAGCAGTAAAACTGCACTGTTTTCAGGAAGCCTGCCCAGCACATCTTCCATTTCAGCCCAGGTCATTCTTTTCAAAGGAATCTCAACAAATTTTATTTCAGGAAATTCATCAGCAAGACTGTACACATGCCGTAAATCCGCCTGCCCTGTAGGTGTTGAATCAACAAGCAGATAAACAGTCCTTACTCCGGGAATCAATTCAGAAACAGCCTGAATATTTTCCCGCATGGAAACGGCCTCGATTATACCGGTGATATTCTCATTAGTGTTCATGGAACGGGCCAAAGGCTGATCATTCACCCCGCAAAAAACAATAGGAATTCCAGATAAAAGATCATCCTGATTTTTAAGGACAAAATTCAAAGCATTATCATTGGAAGTGACTACAACATCATACTTATCCAATGACGCGAGCTTCTGCTTTAGCAGCCTGCGGAAAGCGGAAAGATTCTTTTTATCCATGAACCGTTTGGAATCCATGAACTCCACGTCAAGATGGACCCCGGCAGGATCAAGTACAGATTTGAGGCCGTCAATTTGTTTAAAAAAAGTGGGAAAACCAGGATGGTAGGAACTAACAAGCAGAACCCGAGACTTTGCAGAAGAAACATCAGGGCAAAAGAAAATAAAGACAGACAACGCCATAACAATAACAATTAAGATCTTCTTCATGTATCGGCCAACCTAGGGAAAAGAAATTTTTAAGATATCACGATCAATACGTCATTACTTGAGCAATGCCAATCCTCCATAATAAAAAAACAACCTAGTTTACAATAAAAACACATAATAATTTTCACAAAAAAAACCTCCGATCCCAAAGGACCGGAGGTTTAAATGAATACTGAAGTGTGCTCTGATTAAGCGCTCTTAACTTCGTTGTGGAAGAATAAAATGGGTTCCATTCCATTCTCAACCACACTTTTGTTAATAACACACTCTTTAACCCCACTCATAGAGGGGAGTCTGTACATGATGTCAAGCATGATAGATTCCAGAACATTACGCAGGCCGCGAGCACCTGTTTTACGTTCAACTGCCTTAGTAGCAATGGCTTGCATGGCATTGGCAGTAAAGGTCAACCGCACGCTGTCCAGTTCAAACATTTTCTTATACTGTTTGACCAGTGCGTTCTTGGGTTCCTGAAGGATGCGTACAAGATCTTCTTCGGTCAACTCGGAAAGAGCTGTCTGTACGGGGATACGGCCTACAAATTCGGGGATAAGACCGAACTTGACTAGATCCGCAGGCTCTGCCTTGGAAAAAAGCTCACTGATGCCCTTATCGGACTTCTGCTCAACCTTGGCACCAAAGCCGATACCCGAACCGGACATACGCTGCTGTACAATGGTATCCAGACCGATGAATGCACCGCCGAGGATAAACAGAATATTGGAAGTGTCGAGCCTGATGAATTCCTGCTGCGGATGCTTACGCCCGCCTTTGGGAGGAATATTGGCTTCGGTTCCTTCAATGATCTTGAGCAGTGCTTGCTGGACACCTTCACCGGAAACATCACGGGTGATGGAAGGACTGTCTCCCTTGCGGGAAATTTTGTCGATTTCATCAATGTAAATAATTCCGCGCGATGCGGCGTCAATGTCATAGTCAGCATTCTGCAAAAGCTGCACGAGAATGTTTTCCACATCCTCACCCACATAACCGGCTTCGGTCAGTGTGGTGGCATCTGCTATGGCAAAAGGAACTTTAAGAACTCTTGCCAGAGTCTGAGCCAGCAGAGTCTTACCGGAACCTGTAGGCCCGATCAGCAGGATATTGCTCTTATCGATTTCAATATCGTCATTTCCGCAGGCCTGAGTGTACTGCACACGTTTATAATGATTGTGAACGGCTACAGCCAGAATCTTCTTAGGATGTTCCTGACCGATAACATATTCATCAAGCAGCTCTTTAATTTCCTGTGGGGACAGGAGCGTACCTGCATCAAACTCCTCACCAACCGCCTCCTGAGCCATGATGTCATTACAAAGCTGGACACACTCGTCGCAGATGTAAACATCAGGCCCGGCAATCAGCCGCTGCACCTCATCCTGAGATTTGGAGCAAAAGGAGCAATGAAGGTCCTGTCCTGAACCTTGGTTTTCATTACTCATCAGGAATTAACCTTCCTTGGATTCAAGATTTCCGCGATTCTCCAGAACCTTATCGATGAGACCATATTCAACGGCCTCTTCGGCAGACATGAAGTTATCGCGATCCGTATCCTTCTCAATCTCTTTTGCTGTTTTGCCGGTATTTTCGGCCATGATAGAGTTGAGGGATTTTCTAAGTCTTAAAATTTCTCTAGCCTGAATATCAATGTCAGTAGCCTGACCCTGTGCACCACCAAGAGGCTGGTGAATAAGGATGCGGCTGTGCGGCAGGGAATAGCGCTGCCCTTTCTCTCCTGCACTAAGCAGAAATGCGCCCATGCTGGCGGCCTGTCCCATGCACAGGGTTGCCACTGGGGCGGAGATATACTGCATTGTATCGTAAATAGCCATACCGGCAGTTACTACGCCGCCGGGGGAATTGATATACATATAAATTTCTTTTTCAGGATCTTCAGACTCCAGAAAAAGAAGCTGTGCGCAGATTACACTGGCAACATGGTCATTAACTTCGCCGCTGAGCAGGATGATTCTATCCTTGAGAAGACGGGAATAAATATCATAAGCGCGCTCTGTGCGCCCGGTAGTTTCAACAACAATAGGTATGGTTCCAGACATCTATATCTCCCGGAAATATTTATAAAAGAGAATTCAAATTAACGGAAAAAACCGCCCGAATCGACACGGATAATCATTTAACAATTCATCCTAATCATTTGAAGACTTGAGTACAAGCACAAATCCGGCGGGCTAAACTTAACATCCTGTTAACCGCATATAGAATTATTCACAACCCGTTTTCAAAAAAAATCAAAAGGCGACGCGGTCAGGTAACCGCGCCGCCTTACATATTAATTCAACCGGTCGAGATTACTCTTCGTCCTTTTTAACAGGATCGATTTCAGTAACGTCTGCGTTTTCGTAAATGAACTCAGCAGCCTTGTCAGCAAGCAGTCTGTCCTTGAGAGGAATGAGAAGGTTGTTCTCTTCGTAGTAGGACTTTACAGAACTGAGGTCTTGCTGGCTCTGCTGTGCGATCTGGTAAAGTGCGCCTTCAACTTCCTGAGGCTGAACTTCAAGCTCTTCACGTTTAGCAACGGTGAGCAGGAAGATTTCAGTACGTACGGACTCTTCAGCCACGGGACGCTGTTCTTCACGAAGCTCTTCCATGGATTTGCCAAGAGACTCAAAGCTACGGCCAGAACGCTCTGCGCGGCCGATAACATCAGCAACCATACGCTCAAGACGGTCTTCCATAAGGGAAGGAGGCAGCTGGAAGTCGAGTTCTTTTACAATACCGCTAACCAGCTTGGTCTGAGCTGCAGATTTATTGAGCTGCTTACGGTTTGCAGAGTAAGACTGCTTAACGATTTCACGCATTTTTTCTACGGACTCAAAACCACCTGCCTGTTTGACGATGTCGTCAGTCAGTTCAGGCATTTTGCGTTCTTTGATAGCATGAACAGTAACCTTCATGGTTGCAGTCTTGCCAGCAAGGTCGGAGTTGATGAAATCTTCGGGAAAAGTGATGTCGGTTTCACCGGACTCACCAGTCTTCAGGGTCTTGACAAATTCTTCGAACTCTTCAAGAGAGTGACCTTCACCGATGGGCAGGTCGAAGTTGTCAGCCTGAACGCCGGGGATGGGCTCGCCGTCCATTTCTGCGGAAAAAGTTACACAGGCAAGTTCGCCGTCTTTAGCAGCACGGTCGTCCTCAATGGGAGCGATCGTAGCCAAAGACTGGAGCAGTCTGTTTTCAACGTCCTTGAGTTCATCTTCAGAAACTTCAGCACGCTCTTCTTCAACGGAAAGGCCGAGGTAACCGGGAGTATCGAATTCAGGAACGATTTCGAACTTGATGGTGTATTTGAAATCTTCACCACGAACCAGTTCCTTAGCGTCAACGTCAATCTTAGAAACCGGAACAAAGGACTCGCCGTTGAGGATTTCGTTGATCTGGTAGTTGATCAGGTCAGTGGTAGCTTCGCTGATAATCTGTTTTTTGTACTTGGACTGGACAACAGATGTGGGAACTTTACCCTTTCTGAAACCCTTAATCGGGGTCTGCACTTTGTACAAAGCAATGGTTGCATCCAGAGCTGCACCTACTTCTTCAGCAGGAACATCAACTATAATCTCTCTTGCTACCTCTGAAACTTCTTCAATATTAAAATCCATCTTAGGCATCCTCCTAGAAAATATATCCGCCATGCGCAAACCGCAACGGCAGTTGTGTACTTTGGCTCGAGTCGGTCTAAGTGAAGTCTTTCACATTATTCCAACAAAAGAACTGGGATTATTTAGGCAGTTTCCTCACAAAGTCAACCCCCTTAAGGGAGTTCGTTCGCAAATAATTAACAGATTTCTTTATTATCCCGTAAAAAACACTGCTGAAACCAAAATAACACTTATTAACATTAATAAGGCGAAACCCCATAACGGGATTTCGCCAATAGCAAGGAGGAGATTCGTATTTAAAAGTTCTATGCTGCAAGTTTTAGCTTAAGATCATCCCTTTTCGATTCAAAACGTTCAATCAAGGCCGCCTGCCCTTTGTGGTCCGGATTGAGAAAGCCTATAGCAAGATCATATGCATGCACTGCTTCTTCCACTTTGCCGGACATCTGCAAGACAACGGCAAGGTTATTATGCAAGGTTGCCCGGTGGATTTTCTTAGACTTGCACTGAGACATCTCTATGGCGGTCTTAAGATTTGTTTCAGCTTTTTTAAAATCTCCCTTATTGCAAGCCTGCATACCTTCCCTATTCAGTTCCCATGCTTTTCCGAGTTTGCACATAATACTCTCCTGAAATATATTTGAATTTGTTTTGGAAAATTTACTAACCGCGTTGGTTGAGCTGAAGATATTGAAAACGATTCTCAATGTCAAATATTAATTTAAAAAAAATAAGCCCTACCAAAATAGACAGAGCTTATTAAGTTTTCAGAAGCCCTTTCCCGGACCATGAAAAAAATGAATGCAGGCGGGCTTATTGGCGTGAACGGCACAGAAATAAAAATCAATGACCGCGAAGAACTCAACCGTTGCAGCGAGGGGGGCTGTTTGCGTTAAATTTAAGACATCCCAGCCTGAGCAACTTTGTACTATTCTGTTGAGATCTGTTCATGCCAATCTCTCCTCATACATAAAACATAAGGAGAAACAACATGAACATATTGGCATTTCTGGCCTACAGCATAGTGGTGACTTTCACCCCCGGGCCATCAAATATCGTAATCTTTTCCACGGCCCAAAACCATGGTTACAGGAAAGCCCTTGAGTTCGTAGCCGGGGCCACTATCGCATTCGGCATCCTGCTCAGCCTTTCCGCCGCCCTGAACAGCTATCTTTATGAAGTGATGCCCGAAATCCAAACAGGTATGCAAATAATCGGCACTGGATACATGCTCTATCTGGCCTGGAAAATCCTGCATATGGATGACGGTGGAAATTCAGACCGCAGCGGCAGCTTCATGACCGGGTTCACCATGCAGTTCATTAACCCTAAAGTCGTTCTCTTCACCTTAACCGTAATCGGCAGTTTCGTAATCCCGGCATTTTCAGACCCTCTGGACATTGCCCTGTTCGTGGCTATACTGACTTTTATCGGATTTTGTGCCTACAGTTCATGGGTCGTACTGGGAACCCTTTTTCGCCGCTACCTGCGCCCCTATCAAAAACAGGCCAACGTGATTTTGTCCCTGACAATGATCTATTGCGCATGGTCCATTTCAGGACTCCAAAATTTTATCTAACGACTAAAGCTATGCGGGAATTCAACTACACACATCATGATGACCTGACCGTACTTTCGGCCAGATTTGATGAATTCAAGTACAGGAAACACTCCCATGAAGAATACGCCATCGGAGTAACCCTGAACGGAATTCAAAAATACTGGCTGGAAGGTGAAATGCTTTATTCAAAACCGGGCGGAATCATGCTTTTCAGCCCGGAACAACTACATGACGGCTGCTCCGGGGACGAGACAGGTCTGGAATATGTAATGACATACATTCCCCGGAAATTGTTTGAAAAAGTATCCGGCAGAAAAGACGTGTTAAAGTTCTCAACCCCGATAATTAATGATCAGAAACTGGCCGCGAACATAATCAATCTGACCCGTTCCATTGAATCGGGAAAAGGCGACATGCTAACCAATGAACTGATCATGAGCGTCATAGACCGGGCGGCAAATACCATTGAAAAAAGAAATGTGCCCCGAAACTACAAAGCCGTGCATCGCGCCGTTGAAATGATGTATGACAGTTTCGAAGCGCCGCTTAAGCTGGATGAAATCTGCAAGGAAGTGCAAATGTCTAAATTCCACTTCATCCGCCAGTTCAAAGCCATAAAGGGACTCTCGCCCTATCAGTTTTTTCTCAGCTGTAGAACAGAGCAAGCCAAGAAACTCCTTGATAGAAGGAAGGAATTATACGCAGTAATGCTCGAATGCGGTTTCTACGACCTTTCGCATTTCAACCGCCAGTTCAAAAGTGTTTACGGACTCACAGCCCATGCTTACGCGCAGCTGTTAAATAAATCCCGCTGATCAATCCCCAATATCAAAATCACCCCCGGAATCGAAATCTGCACCGGAATCAATATCAGTATCAACGGAGCTTGCATCTACCTGCTCATCCATACCATTCATTGCAGCCATATTGTGCATATGGGCCATGCCCATTCCCATCATCATGCCTTCATCTTCCTGCGTACGTATATAAGCTGCCCTACGCTTGCCCCGACGATACATTTTGCGCATCACCCACCAGATCAGCAGACCGCAAAAACTAAGCAATCCGCCCATGAAGAACATGGCCAGCGCGTCATCTGAGGCAGCATCCGGCTCTAAAAATCCGGAAACAATCAGCAACGCCCCCGGAAAAAACAAAATTGATCCCAGAATAAAAAGAATAAATACTCTGATCTTGACTCCCCAACTGACTGCCATACCGACTCTCCTTGCTGAGATTAAATAGATCTCATATCAAGAGTAACACATCTGAGTATGTCCCTCACTGTTTAAGGCAATAAAAAACCATCCCTTCGTGAAACGAGACGGTTCATTCGTACGATTTCAAATAATCTTATTTTTCCAAATCTTTCTTTTTCATGGGCAGCTCGTAATGGTCCACCTTACCGGAAAGCATATCCATCAATTTATAGATACGCCCTTTCCCATCTTCCCATTTGTAACCATCCCATTTCCCTACATTCAGCCAAGCGCGCCCGGCTTCATCTCCATCATGATAAGCTGTAATCTTTGCATCAGCTAAATACAGAGCAACGATCCACGACCACCGCCCCTCATATTTTAATGTCCATTCACAAACATCCTCAGAAGTATCTTGAGGATAAATGTCAGGGCTAACTCCCTGCTCTATTAACCATTCTTTAAGCGTTGTTTTGAATGTTTCTCTAGTATCATCATGCACTATGATGCAGACTTTATCGGCCTCAAGAATATCGGGAACAGGTTCATTTATGACATCAATAGAGGTACATCCCGCCGCAAGTCCTAAAAGCATAAAAAACAAGAAATATCTAAAATTCTGCAACTAACACCTCGCTTAATATTTATGCCGAGATATAATGCTTCAACTATCCGGTCAAGACTGCATCCCTTTAAAAGTGAAGCAGGCCACATTGTATAAACAATGCGGCCTGCTTCGGACAATGGAGTACGGGACCGTACTAGGAAGAAAGTTGTTTAATCAAAGTGTTAAGTTCGTCACTCATTCTAACCAGTTCAGAACTGGCTTCGTTGGCTGAATGCATGCCTTCCGCTGTCTGTGAGGCAATGGAGTTGATATCATCAACTGCCCTGTTGATTTCCTCACTGGTAGCAGATTGCTGCTCAGCCGCAGTGGCGATTGACTGGACCTGATCAGAAGTACCGTTCACTATTTCAGCGATTCTTTCAAGAGTCTGGCCGGAGCTGTGTGCAATTTCAGTTGACTGCCCCACGGCATCACTTGCCAGCTTAACACCGTCAATGGAACGCTGTGCTCCATCCTGAATGGCCTTTATAGCATTACCGACTTCATCGGTGGCGGTCATGGTCTTTTCAGCAAGCTTGCGGACTTCATCAGCAACAACCGCGAATCCGCGCCCTGCATCACCGGCACGGGCAGCCTCAATAGCTGCATTCAAGGCCAGCAGGTTGGTCTGGTCGGCAATATCCTGAATGACTGTGATAACACTGCCCACGGAATCCGTCTGTTTACCCAGATCACTCATAAAAGAACCAAGGTTCGTTGCATGCGTATTCACGGTTTTTATGGATTCGACCAATCTGCGACCTTCATTCTGGCCTTCGTGAGCATTATCCGCAGCGGAGGTAGCATTCTCAGCTGCATCAAGGGCATTACGCGCAACCTCAAGGGTAGTGCTGTTCATCTCTTCCATTGCTGACGCTGTTTCGGTAATACGCTCAGACTGCACAGCGGCTCCTCTGGAAGCTTCTTCAATCTGGGAAGCAATTACCCCGGCAGCAGAATTGACCTGCCCAGTGATATCCACAAGTTCAGCAGCAACATTTGCTACACGCTCGGCGTTTTCCTGAATCTCCCGCTGCTGCTGTTTCACCTCAGTAAGATCAAAATATATGGTCAACGCACCACACAGCTTATCATCAAGATCATAAAAAGGCTCGCCTGAAAATTGTAATTCGTACAGCCCACCATCACCTTCAAAAGAGGTCTCGCCCTCAATCCTGATTCCTTCGCTCGCAACACGGTCGGTACGGGTTTTCCGAGAATTATCCCCGTAAACATACCCACCGGTTGTCAGACCATAATAATCTTCAGGTTTTCCTTTCTTACCGGAAATATTAAAAAGCCTATTACCAACAAAATTGACCTTTGCTTCCGCATCACAAGTCATAAAAGGATATGCCTCTGCAATGGCATTAAGCACGCCTTCTGAAAAACCGATCCTTTTTTTCAAAACATCAATAGTAGTACAGAGCTGTTCACCAAGCTGACCGAATTCCCCCTCACAGGATTCAGGTTTATTGGAATTGAAGTCCCCTTCTGCAACACCCTGCAAATACCCGACAATCGCAGCTGATTTTTTTGAAGTTCCTTTACACACCATCTGAACAGTCAAAAAACCACCCAGCAGAACAACCCCAAAAACAACTACAGCTGCAATCTGTATAATTGATTTCGAATCAGCTCCGAACTGCGCCGCCGCAAAAACCGACATCGCACCCAGAACAGCGCACATACCAACCCCAATCAACAATTTGACCTTCATAGCACCCTCTACCTCAAAATGTTCAAAGGAAAATAAAACACACCCGATAAAACCATCAGCAACAAGTGAACACAATTGAACAATTGCGGTTCATTTTGCTCGGTTTAGAAAAAGTTATTTTCGAAATTACTCAATAAAACTATTTGAGTCAATAATTTGTAAGTTTTTTGCACACCAAAATGTTACTTTAAGAAAATAATTCATAATTTCAGAACCCCACATACCGCTGAATCTCAGTTAGCCGGATCTGTTCAAAAAAAATCTCCCGAATATGAATAATAGAATTCACATTCAGGAGGATGAAGATCTAATGAAATAAAAGAGTTTTTCCTTGACAGATAAGCACTGTGATGGATAGTAAAACGTTCTGCGCGGGCAATTAGCTCAGTTGGATAGAGTGTCAGCCTCCGGAGCTGAAGGTCACAGGTTCGAATCCTGTATTGCCCGCCAATTATTTCAATAGGTTATAGCAAAAAAAGAGCAGTGGCTAACAAATTTTACTCACCTTTTTGCTATCCTAATTTTTCAAGCCTGCTCGGATGAGCAGGCTTTTTTTATAGCCTTTTAAGAATGTTAGCCTTTCCGCAGGAACTGAAAACGACGCTGAATCATGCCAATTTGATCCTGCAGATGCTGAAGGTCACAGCTCGATACCTCATGAATGAAAACCGCATCCGTGGAACACGGACGGTAATACAGTTGAAACAACCCAAGACATCGATATCTCTATTGAGAGATCAACTGTGCCGGTTATGCACCATGAGTGCGAGAACTAAAGCAGACATGAATTGGAGGTCGCTACCCCTCTACCGCTCCCGAAAAGACTGCTGCAATGACAAGTAAATTGGCTTCATATTAGACTAAAAGATTAATTAATCTTTATCAGTATAAAATGCTCAAGGATAAGAGGAACACACGGTAAATTCCCAACCGACCAACTTTTCCCACAAGTTCGAATCCCCCCCTACATTTTTACATACTCAATGCTCAGAGAAGCAAGGTATGAACGAACTTCGCCCAATTTCTTCTGCGCCAAGCCTGCATCTTTATTGCGGGCATAGTCTTCCAATTCTTTGAATTTTGCTGACAGTTCATTCATTCCGCAATTAGCGGCGGCACCTTTATAGCCATGGGCCAAGCGGCGCAGATCTTCATAATCAGCTTTTTCCAAAGCCATGGACATATCATCCATAGCCTCATCAAGCTCTTCAAGGAACTCTGGAACAAGGTCTTCCATGTCGGCATCAATCTGAATAACTTCCGGGGCCATTGGTGATTCGAATTTCATAAAATCAGGTTCATCCGAAAGGGTTTCTTTCCTCTCAGATAAATCAGAGCCGGAAGTATGACGGAGTATAATCTGTAGCAATTCCTTTTTCTTGACCGGCTTGGCTATAAAATCGTCACATCCCGCAGCCAAACTCTCTTCCTTATGCTTGCCGAAAGCATGCGCGGTCAGGGCCACTATTGGGGTTCGATCCATGCCATACTTGCGTATCTCCCCAGTTGCGGTCATCCCATCCATAACCGGCATTTCGCGATCCATGAAGATAAGGTCGAAGCCACCACCGGATTCCATGTACAGGTCCACCGCCACCTGACCATTTTCCGCGTCTGTTATCTGCACCTCACTATTTTTCAAGTACTGGTGCACAACCTTACGGTTGGTGGGAATATCCTCCACAAGAAGCAGTTTTAACGGCGGAAGCATTTCCGTCATAACAGAAGCAACAACACTTTGTCCGACATCATTCTGTCCCAGAATACGTGACAACAACTGCCTTAAATCATCCCGCTTGACCGGTTTGGGCAAAAAACCGTCCAATTCTATCTCGCGTGCCTTGATTCGGTCCTCATACACATCGCGTGAAGTGTTGACTATGATATGAGGAGGAGGTTCCGGCCAGATTTCCTTGATTTGTTTTGCCGTCTCCATCCCGCTTAAGCCGGACATCAACATATCCATAAAAATAACCTGATAAGGACGTTCCCGGTGGATTTCAACGGCCTCCAAAGCAGCTTCTCCGCTTTCTGCAAGGTTTACCACTGCTCCCCAACGGGTAAGATGATCAAGAAGCAGCAGACGGTTGGTGGCATTATCGTCCACGACCAACACGGAAACACCGTCGAGCCTGTTTCTCAGAAAACTCTCGGAAAATGTTCCACTGGCAGGGACAACATCGGTGTACTCCAGCCGGACCGTAAAATAAAATGTTGCTCCATTGCCCGACTCGGATTCAATCCAGATATCACCGCCCAGCAGACTGACCAGACGCTTGCTGATGGCAAGCCCCAGTCCGGTACCACCGAACTTGCGGGTAGTGGAAGTATCAGCCTGAGTGAAGCTGTCAAAAATATTTTCCTGCTGGTCCTTGGGAATTCCAATGCCTGTGTCGCGCACGGTTACGAGCAACAGTTCCGGGGCCTCGGCATCCGGTCCCGGATCAATGTAAAACTCAACCTGTCCCTTGTCGGTAAACTTAATGGAATTGCCCACCAGATTGATTAAAATCTGCTTGAGGCGGGTTACATCCCCAAGAACATAACGATTGACTTCCGGCGACACACGATAAGCAAGCTCAAGCCCTTTTTCCCGTGCCCTGACTCCCAAAATAAGCCCTATGCTTTCCACAAGGTCGATAAGGTCGAAAGGTTCGGATTCCAGTTCAACCTGTCCGGCCTCAATCTTGGAAAAATCCAAAATATCGTTGATGATAGAAAGCAGGATCTCACTGGAAGAATGCAAAGTCTGCACATAATCAAGCTGATCGAAGTTTAGCTCGGTTTCAGCCAGCAACTCACTCATACCCAGAATAGCATTCATGGGCGTACGGATTTCATGGCTCATACGGGCCAGAAAATCGCTTTTGGCGCGGGTGGCTTCTTCGGCCCGCTCCTTCTCAAAAATCAAAGCTTCATGCATGGTCTTGCGTTCAGTAATATCCACAGCAAAACCGTCAATAGCACTCAATTCACCATCTTCGTTAAAATGAAACCGGGCACTCAGGGAACACCAGAACTGACTGCCGTCGTAACGTTTACCAGCCAGTTCGTAACCATCAATAAATCCATATTCTTTCAATATTTTAAGTACATATTGACGATCCTCGGAATTCACATAGAGTTGCCCCCCCATATCAGTGACTTCGCTTAACAGGTGTTCGGGTGAATCATATCCGAAAAGATCCGCCATTTTGGGATTGGCACTGAGTAAACGTCCGTCAATATGACTCTGAAAAATGCCCACCGGCAGATTTTCAAAAAGCATACGCAATTCCTCCCGTGCCGAAGCTAGGGCCTCTTCCATCATCTTGCGCTTGATGACTGCGGCAACGCTGTCAGATACTGCCACAAACAAATCGGCATCCTTTTCGGAAATGGAACTTGGAGCCCCTTCCCCCTGAACCAGAACCGGTGCAAGCTTTGAAAGTGCATCAAAATCTTTTACGGCATTATTCCGTTTCATGTCCGGGGTATCATACTCCTGAACAGCCATGAGGCCGATAACCCGGTCATCAACCATAAGCGGGGCCCCCAACCAGACTTTTGGCAGTGCGAACTTCGAATCAAGGCTCGCTATATCAGCCTGTCGCAAAAACACAGGTTTACGTTGCGCAATTACCCGGCATGAAAAAACATAGGGATCATTCAGATCAAGATTTTCAAATATATGTCCTTCCAGATCATCAAACTGATCCACATAAATTGGAAAATGCAGAGACCGCTTATCCTCATCCCACAACCCAACAAAAAAATTGGGGACATTCATGTGTTCCAGTAGAATATCATGAATCGCCGCAAGGGTTTCGTACAAATCTCCGGACCGGGTTACAGTGGAAGCTACCTGATAAAGAATAGAAGTCGCGGTCTGGGACTCCCTGAGATTCTTTTCCGTTTCGCGCCTTTTGTCGATTTCCTTCTGTAAACGGCGGTTCCAGAGTGTGAACACAAAAAAAAGCAAAGCCACGCCGCTTCCGATACCTATAGCCCACTTTTTGATCTTGCCCATGTTGACGCCGCGTTCAACATGGATCTTGATCCACTTATTCTCAATAGCCTGCCGTTCTTTTTCTGATATGGAGGCAAGAGCCTTATCCAATATGGATAAAAGGACAGGATCATCCTTGCGCACCCCCATCCCCATATCCCATGTGGATTTCAATTGACCGGAAATCTTCAAGTCGTAAATATGCTCTTTGCGCATATAGTAGCCTATGGCGTTAGCAGAATCGATATAGGCATCAATCTCTCCTTTATGCAGCTTATTCAATCCGTCCACAATGTTCTCCACATCCATGAATAAAACATCCGGGTACTCGGTCTTGAAACCTGGCGCAAAGGGATAATCACCTACCATACCGACTTTTTTTCCGGAAAGAGCACCGACAGACTCCACAAAAAACTCATCCTGACGAGTAGCGATGACAATGGGGGTTTTCAGATAGGGAACGGTAAAATTCAGATATTCCTCACGCTGCGAATTGACAGCCCCAAGAGAAATCAAATCACACTCATGATCTTTTGCTTTTTGCAAGGTTTCAGACCAGCTTTCTGTTCGGACCAGTGTAAAAGACACCCCGATCCGGTCAGACACAAGCTGCAGATAATCAGAAACCATACCGCTCAACTCTCCGTCATCAGTAATTTCCTCAAAAGGCATGAAATCAGGGTCGGCACAGAAACGAAGGGGACCACGATCCTGCAGGTAAATCATCTCTCTGCGAGTAAAATTGATCTTTCGCGACGGTTCTGCGGATTGCAGCCACTTGTTCTTGATTGCCGAGAGTTCACCGGGCCCCATCGCTTCCAGTGATTTGGACAGGATAGAACATAATTCCGGCCAATCCTTGCGAACCCCAAAAGCGAGTGAGGCATAGCGGAACGTTGGATTGCTCTCAATGGCAGCGGAACTCAGTCCGGCGATGAACCGCTCACGGATAAGATAGTCCATAATCGGCAGAGCCCCAATTGTTGCTTGCGCCCTGCCCTGCGAAACCGCAAGTAGACAATTTTCTGAACTGCTAAGTTGCAGGAGATTTATCTCGGGATAATGTTCACGCAGAACACCAACATGGAAAAATCCGCGCACAACGGCAACTGTCTGCCCTTTAAGCGCATCAAGATTCATAAACTCCTCATCACCCCGTTTAACCGCAACCCCCTGAAACACATCAATATATCCGTCTGAAAATTGAATATACTCCTCACGCGACGGGGTGGGCATGATGTTGCCCATGACATCAAGCTTCTTTTCCCGAAGCATATTTTCCAACACATCCCAAGTATATCCGTGAATATACTCGACTTTGAAACCGGCAATTTCCGCAAGGCGATTCATTATGTCTATGGTCAACCCCTGCGCTTTTCCATCGACATTGTAATTAAAGGGAGGCCAGTCCATTTCATTATGAACCCTGATAACCGGATGTTCATCCAGAAAATCCTGTTCTTCACAGGTCAATCGGAGACGCGCAGAACCTTTCGCATCAGATTTCCGTTCCTGCTCTATAAGAGCGACCCTTTCCCCTATGGAAGATCCGGTGGATTCACCAAACCACTTGTGCTTCAACTGAAGAACCTGTTCCGGAAGAACTGCCGCCATGGCCTTATCCAAAATGGATTTCAGAATAACGTTACCCTTTTGGACTCCCCAAAATAAACTTTCCCCTTTTTCATCGGTCAGGACCGCAAAACCGGTGGGCACAATATTGGTAAGCATTTCTGAAGCAATCAGATAATTGGCTGCCGGCATATTGCCGATGGTTGCGTCAGCATCGCCAAAAGCAACTGCCTTAAGCATCCCCAGCATATTCTGATAAATTTTTATCCTTATCTCAGGATGGAGCTGCCTCAGATTCTCGGTATCGGACCAACTCTCCCCCATAGCCACAGTTTTACCCTTCAGATCTTCAAGGGTGCGCAGATGCTGATTCTCCCTGCGGGTATATATTGAAGAACGGCCCGGATCAGCGGGGAATCGCCATAAAAGATATATTTATCACGTTCCGGGGTTTTACCGATGGGGTGCAGGATATCAAGTTCGCCCCGCTTGAACATTTCCAAAAGTTCAACCCAGGTACGGTCACCAACAAACTCAAATTTGAAGCCCGTAATTTCCGCCAATATCTTCATGTAATCCACAGAAAATCCCATGGACTTACCATTCTCCCTGAAATCAAACGGCGGCCAGTCCATTTCATTGGAGACGCGCAACCGGGGATGCTGTTCCAGATACAAGAGTTCCTCCGGGGTCAACTGCAATGAGGGCTTTTTGTCTTCTAAAACATCAGCAGCCGAGCTGATTCCTCCACTAAGCAGGAACAATACAGACAGAAAAATAATGCTAAGCAGGCAGAGAAAAAAGGTCCGCATAATCCCCCCGATTACAAAATCACCCAGCACAAAATTCATAACACCACGTTGTTTAAATTTTCAGCTAATGATAGATTAACATGAGCGTAATAATTTGTCGTGAATAAACTTAACAGTGAGGTGCGCATCATGGATAAGCATAAGCCTACTATCCTGATCGTGGATGATGTAAAATTCAATGCCCGACTATTGGAAAAGCATCTCTCAGTAGATTATGAATGCATCTGCGCCCTGAATGGAAAAGAGGCTCTTAAGCAGGTTTCGGCAAAACGGACCGACCTCATCCTGCTGGATATTCTAATGCCGGATATGGATGGTTTTGAAGTTTGCCGCCGCTTAAAGTCCGATGAAAAAACCATGCATATTCCCATAATTTTCACCACCAGCCTGACCGAAGATGAAGACGAGACAAAAGGTCTGAAACTTGGGGCAGTGGATTATCTGACCAAACCTATTCGCATCCCCATCGCCTTGGCACGAATCAAAAACCATCTGGAACTGAAACGCATGCGCGACCTGCTTGAGCAACAGGCCTGCATCGACGGACTTACCGGAATCCCCAACCGCCGCCGCTTTGATGAAATTCTTGACCGGGAATGGGCCCGAGCCATACGGAACAAAACCCCATTATCACTGATCATGATGGATATTGATTTTTTCAAAAAGTACAACGACAACTACGGCCACAAACAAGGCGACACCTGTCTGAGAAAAGTCGGACGCTGTCTTGCCCAGTCCCTGCAACGGGGATCAGATTTCATCGCCAGATATGGCGGGGAGGAATTTGCTGCTATTTTACCGGATGTTGATGCAGAAGAAGCAATGAGCACAGCCGCCTATATCCGTGATAAACTGGCAGAACAGGCTATTCCGCATGATTTTTCCGAAGCAGGACCGCTAGTTTCCTTAAGTCAGGGAGTGACGACATTCACACCGGCAATCAACCAGCCAACCGGGGAAATTATCGAAGCGGCAGACAAGGCACTTTATAGAGCAAAAGAGAGTGGGCGGAATTGTGCCGTTTTGTTCGTCCTATGAACAAAATCGTTTACTAGGCTTTATGTTCGTTTCTCATCCTTTACCATGCATGAATATGGTAGATTTTCGTTTATTCCACTAAAATAAATCAAAATAAACAATAATCTACCATAATCAATCACATCCCAAGCCCAGCACCCTGCCCTCTGACTTTCTTAAACTTCCACATTAACTTTTTCATCGAACGAACAATTTTTCCAACTCGCTCAAAACTCTCTCCAATTCGCTCTGCAAGTCCCGGCAGCCTTGTATTTCCTGCTCCAAGGCCGCTATCTTGGCGTCTTGGGAGGCTAGCCGCCGGGACTGCTCCCGTTCGATCCGGTTCATCAAATCCAATAAGCTCTGCTGTAATTCGGTCATAATCTACTCTTCTATGTATAGTGCTGCGTCGCCGTGCTTGGTTGTCCTCGGATGAATTTTCACGCCCTTTGGAAAAAGCAGGAACTTCTGGCCCTGCTGAACGTATGGGGCTATCCCCCAGTCGATGAGAATTTTTGATTTTTTCTGATTTTCCGTGAGATTTATTGATACCAGTTGAGATTTTTTGAGATTCGCTGATATTTAAATCCTGCTCGTATTTGAAAAGTCCCTGCTTATGCTTCTGGTACACAGCTTGGTCCTTCTCGTGGATCGGCTTCATGATCGCGGCAGAGCATGGACTTTTGCCTGTGCCGGATTTAGCCACCAATGCCCAATACAGGTTCGGATGGGTTATCCAGCTCGGCTTGACTTCAAGGCCACGAGTTCTGCCCACCGTGGCCCCGATAACCGCAAGAAAGGTGATGGCCGGGACAGCAAGCGGAACATTGTAGGCCGAAGCCGCAACATCGAGAGAATCCTCGATGCTGGGCTAAAGCACTCCATGCGGAAAAGAGGAAGGCGGAGGGAGCAAGCTGCCCCCTCCATAAGCCATAGACGCCATGTCAGACATCTATGCTTCGCCTTAGTTTGGCAGTTCTTCGATGAGTTTGCGGATGTCGCAGACCCGCCAAGCGGTGGTCCGCTCGGTGAGTTTGACCGGCTTGGGAAAGCGTCCGGTCTGGATGCCTTTCCACCAAGTTGTTTTGGAAACAGGAAACGGACTTTCAAACGGCAGAAATGAGCAAGCCCAGAATTACGCAGACCAACTAGAACTACGAGATGAATATCAGCCTGACGGCCTGCTGGTTACGAATTGTCTGGCGGGAGATCAATTTTTGCGCCGGGAATGCCCGTTATCCCTTGATTCATGAGGACAATCTTAGTTTAATTTTACTCCATATAGAACACCATACACTTACTAATTAAAATATTTTTAAACTTAACACTTGTCCTTAGTTTAAATAAACGCTAATTAGTACAGCATGGACCAAACAAGAGGAACAAAAATAAACCAACTCATGCTGAAGTGGTCAAACGGGACCATAAAAAATTCCGAGGAGCTTGCAAAGCTGGAGATAAACAAGTCACTTGTCCAAGGATACATGGAACAAGGCTGGCTTGTTTCTGTTGGTCGCGGCGCATATGCTAAATCACACGACAGCCCCACTTGGCTCGGCGGTCTGCATAGCTTGCAGCAAAAAGACAAGCCATTCATCCATGCCGGGGGCAGAACTGCTCTTGAGCTTCAGGGCTATACCCACTACGTCTCAGCTCAGGAGCGAGAGATATTCCTTTTTGCTCCCCCCAAAACAAAACTGGCGGCGTGGTTTGCTAAATATGACTGGGGACAGAAGATCGTCTTTACTTCCACCTCCCTATTTCCTGACAACCTCTCCGACAGCTTCACTGAACACGATGCTGGAACTTTTACGGTAAAAATATCCTCCCCAGAACGCGCCATACTTGAACTGCTGCACCACGTACCGCAAAAAGTAGGTTTCGATGAAGCTTTTCAACTTATGCAAGGGCTCGGCACTTTACGGCCCACGCTTGTCCAGACACTGCTCGAAGAGTGCAACAGCATCAAGGCCAAACGACTATTCCTCTACCTTGCCAGAGAAAGTGGACACCGCTGGCTTTCCCGCATCAAACGAGACAGCATCCAACTGGGCTCCGGCAAACGCGAGATAGTAAAAAACGGCATGCTGGATAGAGAATTCAACATCACCGTCCCCAAGAACAATGAAGAGGAACTGTTTTGAATAAATACGAAAAGCAGGTACGCATCCTGCTGCGAGTCTTGTCCCTGATTGAATATGACCATCCCAACGGGGACGGTTCAGCATTCCTCGCCCTGAAAGGCGGCACAGCCCTGAATTTCTTCCTTTGGAATCTGCCCCGCCTGTCCGTAGACATTGACCTTGCCTACTGCCCAATCAATGACCGCAAGACAGCCCTGCGTGATATTTCAGAAAGCATGCAACGACTGGCAAAGCAGGTGGAAACAATAATGCCTGCCGCAGCAGTAAATCTGACCGCGCCAAACAATGCCGCTCCTAAAGTGTTGATCAAACACGATGGGGTAATGGTTAAGATTGAACCCAATGCCACCATTCGCGGCACAGTATATGAGACAGAATATTCGGACCTACAGCCGGAAGTTGAACGCCGCTTTGAAATGGCAGCAGAGGTACGCCGCCTTTCCATCCATGATCTATACGGTGGTAAAATATGCGCTGCACTCGATCGCCAACATCCACGTGATCTTTTTGATGTGGCCCAACTTCTCGACACCGAAGGACTGACCGAGAAAACCCGAAAGGCATTTCTCGTTTATCTACTGGGACACAATCGCCCAATGTCGGAAATTCTGAATCCCAATTTCCAACCCCTAGCCGAGGCCTATGAAAAAGAATTCCGGGGGATGACACAGACTGAAGTTGCCCTTGAAAAACTGGAAGCCACCCGCGCTCAGCTGGTCCAAGAAATCAAGTCAGGCCTAAGCAATGACGACAAGCAATTCCTGCTCTCCGTCAAAAAAGGAAATCCTGAATGGGAACTTCTGGAAATCCCTCACGCCGCTCAACTTCCTGCCGTGCTTTGGAAGCTGCATAATATTGAGAAGCTGAGGAAGAACGCCAAGAAGCATGCTGAGGCTGTTCGGAAGCTTGAGGAGTGTTTTTGAATCAACCGGTTGGTGACATAGGCCGTAATGTATGAAATGCTACACAAAAAACGGACACCCCATTTTTAGGTTAAGCAGCTAGTTGTTGTTTATGGTAATAGTCCTGCTCAAATCGCTCCGGTGAGACATAGCCGATCCCAGCATGTCTGCGTTTCCTGTTATAAAAAATTTCAAGATAG
>RDSB01000025.1 GCA_004923195.1 Marinifilum sp. JC120
GATACCGAATCGGTACTTGGTGCCTCAGAGCACGAATAAGAAAAGGAATATCAATAGTTACACCATTAGGTGAGGGACGACTACGGCCTAAAAAGACTTGAAGATAGATTTGACGGGGTGCTTGACATTGTGCCGCATAAGAAAAAGGAGCAGACTGTTTAAACAGTCTGCTCCCTGATAGCCATGGGGCTTTAGAGGCTGAAACTAAGCTCTAGTGAGTGGTAGTCCCGGCCTTTTGCGCCGCATCTTTACAGGTCAGGCGTGCAAGTGCTCTCTGGAGAGCTGCCTGTGCGCGAGCTGATTCAATGCGATCCTGTGCTTTAGCCAAACGAGCCTTCGCTTTATCCTGAGCTTTCTGAGCCCGAGCGATGTCGATCTCAACGGCCTTTTCAGCAACTTCGGCGAGAATGGTCACTTTGTTGCTTCCGACTTCAGCAAAGCCGCCGGAAACAAAGATGTAGTGAGTGCGGTTACCTTCTTTAAAATAAAGGTTACCTACGCCGAGAGCCGAAAGAAAGGGTATGTGATTGGCCATAATACCAAACTCACCCTCAATCCCTGGTGCGCCGACATAGTCGACTTCCTGGGAAAGGACCTTGCGATCAGGAGTAACGATTTCCAAAAGGAGCTTACTAGCCATAATCGCGTCCTATGCTATTTGTTTTTCTCTTTTTCGATGGCTTCTTCGATTCCGCCAACCATGTAGAAAGAGTTTTCAGCCATGTCATCGTATTCGCCATCAAGGATTCCTCTGAAAGCCTTAACAGTGTCCTCGAGCTTTACGTAAACGCCGGGAGTACCGGTGAAAACTTCAGCAACGTGGAAGGGCTGAGAGAGGAAACGCTGGATGCGACGAGCACGTGCAACAGTCTGTTTATCTTCATCGGACAGTTCATCCATACCAAGAATGGCGATGATGTCCTGAAGGTCTTTGTATTTCTGCAGAACCATCTGAACTTCACGGGCAGTCGCGTAGTGCTCAGCACCCAGAACATCTGGAGCGAGGATACGGGAGGTGGAGTCAAGAGGGTCAACCGCAGGGTAAATACCAAGCTCTGCAATCTGACGGGAAAGAACGAGAGTACCGTCAAGGTGAGAGAAGGTGGTTGCCGGTGCGGGGTCAGTAAGGTCATCCGCAGGGACGTAAACAGCCTGAACAGAGGTAATAGAACCTTTGTTTGTGGAGGTAATACGTTCCTGGAGTCCACCAAGGTCAGTACCGAGAGTCGGCTGGTAACCAACTGCGGAAGGCATACGACCGAGAAGTGCGGATACCTCAGAACCTGCCTGGGTGAAGCGGAAGATGTTATCAACAAAGAGAAGAACGTCTTCACCTTCTACATCACGGAAGTACTCAGCGATGGTCAGAGCGGTCAGTGCAACACGTGCACGTGCTCCCGGAGGTTCGTTCATCTGGCCGTATACGAGAGCAGACTTCTCAAGAACGCCTGCGTCTTTCATTTCGTGGTAGAGGTCGTTACCTTCACGGGTACGCTCACCAACACCTGCGAAGCAAGATTTACCACCGTGCTGTTTCGCAATGTTGTTGATCATTTCCATCAGAATAACGGTTTTACCAACACCTGCGCCGCCGAAGAGGCCCATCTTACCACCCTTGGGGAAGGGAACAAGAAGGTCAACAACTTTGATACCGGTTTCCAGCAGTTCAACTTTGGTGGACTGCTCGGTGAATTCCGGAGCTGCGCGGTGAATAGGCATGCTCTTATCACTATTGATCGGTCCCAGTTCATCAACCGGGCGACCAACAACGTTAAGGATACGTCCGAGTACGCCATCGCCGACAGGTACGGAGATAGATTCGCCGATTGCTACGACTTCCATACCGCGAACGAGACCTTCGGTAGCGTCCATAGCGATGGTACGAACAACGTTATCACCGAGGTGCTGTGCAACCTCACACACCAGGTCAGGTGCGTCGGTGTTGTTCGGGTTATCAATCTCGACCGCAGTCAGAATGTTGGGCAATTGCCCTTCAGGAAATTCGACGTCAACAACCGCGCCGATAACCTGAACAATTTTACCTGTAACTTTACTCATCAGAGTAACCCCCTATATTATCCTTTCAGCGCTTCTGCGCCGCCGACAATGTCCATAAGATCCGCGGTAATAGCGGCCTGCCTGGTTTTGTTATAAAGCAAGGTCAGTGTTTGGGTCATATCGTCACATGCTCTGGATGCGTTATCCATGGCAGCCATACGAGCAGCGTGCTCACTGGTGGATGTGTCGAGCAGACCGCGATAAACCTGAACCTTAACAAAACGGGGCAGCAGCTCCGCGAGAAGGCCTTCAACGGAAGGTTCGTAAATGTATTCGCTGCTAGCGCCGGACTCTGCTTCTTCACCTACTGCGTCAGAAGACATAGGCAGGATCTGAAGGGTGGTCGGGGGCTGGCTGGCGACGCTTACGAATTTACCGAAGACAAGGAAAACCTCATCAAGCTCTTCAGCGAGGTAGGCGTCGATAACTTTGTTACCGATGGATGCAGCCAGATTGAAGTCGAAGGAGCTCATGTCATCATTGTAAGCTTCAATGATTTCGTGCTCAGTCTTCTTAACGGCGGCAGCGCCTTTTTTACCTACGCAGTAAAACTTAACAGCCTTACCTTCAGCCTTCTTTGCAGCAGCCAGTTTAAGGGCTGCATTTATCATATTCGTATTAAAACTACCGCAAAGTCCGCGATCGGAAGTAGCGAGGACAATGCCTACGCTTTTGATCTCTTCGTGAACTTCGAGCAGAGGGTGGACTGAAGAGTCCGCGCCTGCTGCCAGATCGCCAAGCATTTCATAGAATTTGTCAGCATAGGGGCGGAAGCGCTCAATTCTATCCTGAGCACCGCGCAGTTTTGCCGACGCAACCATGTTCATGGCTTTGGTAATCTGCTTAGTCTTCTTAATACTGACGATTTGGTTTTGGACATCCTTAAGAGAAGCCATCAGTACCTCCCAGGATTAAGCTGTGAAACCTTTATTGAACTCTTCCAGAGCGGCCTTCAGCTTGCCTTCGATATCGTCGTCAATAGCGCCTTTAGTCTTGATGCCTTCAATGATTTCAGGTTTCGCGTTAGCGATGAATTCCTGAAGATCATCTTCGTATTTACGTACTGCGGTAACAGGTACTTCATCCATGTAGCCGCGAGTACCGGCGTACAGGGAAATAACCTGCTGCATTACGTTCATGGGCTTGTACTGAGGCTGCTTAAGAAGCTCAACCATGCGTGCACCGCGGTTCAGCTTCTGCTGTGTGGCTTTATCGAGGTCGGAACCGAAAGCTGCGAAAGCGGCCAGTTCACGATACTGAGCGAGGTCAAGACGCAGAGTACCTGCAACCTGCTTCATAGCTTTAATCTGAGCAGCACCACCAACTCGGGATACGGACAGACCTACGTTAACAGCAGGACGGATACCGGAGTTGAAAAGGTTGGGCTCAAGGTAAACCTGACCATCGGTAATGGAGATAACGTTGGTCGGAATATATGCGGATACGTCACCGGCCTGAGTTTCAATGATAGGCAGAGCTGTCAAAGAACCAGCACCGAGGCTGTCGTTAACTTTGCAGGAACGCTCAAGGAGGCGTGAGTGCAGGTAGAAAACGTCACCGGGGTATGCTTCACGTCCCGGAGGGCGACGAAGCAGGAGAGACATCTGTCTGTATGCAACAGCCTGTTTGGAAAGGTCATCATAAGCGATCAGGGCGTGCTTACCACCGTCACGGTAGTACTCAGCCATGGTTGCACCGGTGTATGCAGAAATAAACTGCAGAGGTGCAGGCTCAGATGCTGTTGCAGAAATGATTGTGGTGTATTCCATTGCACCGTGCTTACGCAGAATGTCAGCAACAAGAGCAACTGCTGCTTTTTTCTGACCGATAGCTACGTAGAAGCAGTGGATACCGGAATCTTTCTGAGCGAGGATAGCGTCAACACAAATCGCAGTTTTACCGACCTGACGGTCACCAATTACGAGTTCGCGCTGACCGCGTCCGATGGGAGTCATAGCATCAATCGCTTTCAGACCGGTGTACATGGGTTCATGTACGGACTTACGTGCGATGATACCGGGAGCTTTAAGCTCAACCGGACGGGTTTCTTCCGCTTCAATGGGTCCGAGACCGTCAATGGGCTGACCGAGAGGGTTCACAACGCGACCCATAACTGCCGGTCCAACGGGAACGGAAAAGAGTTTGCCGGTACGTTTTACCGGGTCACCTTCTTTAATGCCGGTATCGTCACCCAGAAGAGCAACACCGACGTTATCTTCTTCGAGGTTGAGAACCATGCCCATCAGGCCGCCGGGGAACTCAAGGAGCTCCATAGCCATTGCGTTCTCAACACCATGAACACGAGCAATACCGTCACCAACATAGAGAACGGTACCGGTTTCGCTCATCTCGACCTTAGACTCATAATTCTGAATCTGATCTTCAATGATTTTGCTGATTTCTTCCGCTTTAATTTGCATGGCCCTACACACCCCTTTTAATCTGTTCTTTCATCATTTGCAGCTGTGCGCGAATGCTTGCATCAAGAACTTTATCGCCAACCTGAAGAACAACACCACCGAGGATGTCTTTATCCATAGCAAAATCGAGCTCGAGTTTACTTTTCAATTGTTCTTCAAGACGGGTTTTAATTTCTTTCTGACGCTTAACAGTCAGCTTGATTGCAGTCACCAGTTTGCCACGGACGACACCTTGTACGCTGTCCAGCATTCCTGCGAAGTCACTTGAGATCTCAGGAATGACCGGCAGACGACCTTTGTCGGCCAGAAGGCTGCAAAAGTTTTTAACCACAGGTCCTGCCGAGGTCTTCTCAAGCAGTTTTTCAAGTACGGCTTTCTTTTCTTCCGCACTGAAAACAGGATTCTGGAAGAGCCTCAGGGCCTCCGGGGAATCTTCCAGTATCTGGGACAACTCGGTCAGTGCCTTGCCATACTCCGCAAGGTCTTGTTCTCCCTGCTTTTGGCCAACAGAGAACAGCGCCTTGGCGTATCTGCGTGAGACTATGTTCCCGGTCATTAGAGCACCACCTTTGTTAAGTATTCATCCACCAGAGTCTCGTGCTGAGCTTTGGTAAGTTTACTCTTGACGATTTTCTCAGCTGCTTCAATGACCTGATCGGCCATTTCTGCACGCATTTCGTCGAGGGCAACATTTACTTCCTGCTCTGCGGAGACTGTGGCCTGAGCTTTGATCTGCTTGGCAGTCTGCTCGGCTTTCTGGATGATCGCCGCCTTCATGGCCTCGCCCTGAGTTCTGGCTTCGGAAAGGATGGAATCCTTCTCCTGTTCCAGATTAGCAATACTTGATTCGACGTCGCGGAGCTTTTTCTCTGCTGCTTCCTTGCGGGACTGCAGATCGTTAAGCTCCTGTTTGATACCTGCCTGGCGTCCTTTAAAGAGAGAGGCGATTTTCTCACCTGCAAACTTGTAAAGGATCCCGAGGACGAGGATCAAGTTAAGTACACGCCAACCGAAGTTTGCCCAGGGAATCTCGTGCGCCCCTTCACCACCGCTTGCATAGGCTGCGCCTGCTGCCAGCAGTACGGAAAGAGCGGCTGTTGCCATGATCATGTTTTTCCGCTTCAAGGCTAAACCCCCCTTCGATATTGATTAGGCCTAGCCAAGAACCTTGGCTGTAACCTTCTGAGCAAAAGCTTCAACTTCGCCACCAAGAACCTTCATTGCTGCACCTTTGTCAGCTGCAACCTCCGCGCGAGCTTCCTTCATAGTCGCGGCTGCGACTTTTCCGGCCTCGGCGAGCAATGTCTGTTCCTGATCGGCTCCCTGTTCTTTGAAGTCGTTCCGGATTTCCATTCCCTCTTTACGGGTAGAGTCCAGAGCAGCTTCGTAATCCTTAACCTTAGTTTCAGCCTGTCCGTTGAAATTTTCAACTTTGGAGAGCTGGTCGCTCATGAGCTCTGCGCGTCTCCTGATAATTTCACGAATAGGACGAAACATGAGAAGGTTGAGAACAAGAAGGGTGATGATGAAGTTCGCTAACTGGATAAAAAAGCTAATATCTAAATCAATCATGCCTGCTCCCGAAAAGGTTGTGAATTTTTGTCCAAAGTCAGTTGCGGTGTAGCTAAATTCTAAGCTTGTGTCAAAGGGTTTTTGAAAATGAATCGGTTACTTTTCGCCGATTAAGCCCCGTGAACACTGGCTTGTTATTTTTTTAACTAATTTCTTCTGTTTCTGTTTCAGGTGCGGCAGCAGAGCTTGAACTCATGGTTACACGCCCCTCAAGAACCGCTCCTTCTTCCACAACCATAACCGGAGTGACCAGGTTGCCCTGCAAATTTGCAGTTTTGTGCAGTACAGCTTTTTCAGCTGCGTAAACCTCTCCGGTTACATGGCCGCTCAAAACAAGCTGACCAACCCGCAAAACGCCTTCAACTTTGGCTTCCCGGCCCACAACCAGAGTTCCCTCTGATTCGACTTCACCGTTGAAATTACCGTCAATACGTACAGCACCCTGAAAATTCAGCTTTCCCTGATAATCGGTTCCGCTGCCTAAGAATGCATTTATTTCATCTCTTGCCATTTTTATCTCCTTTTCCCCAGAGCCGGTTTTAGAAAATCCAAACATACGGCTTACCCCTGTTTAAATACGTAACGTCTCATGGAAACGTTCAAAACGAGTCCCACGAGACAAAGATTGACCACAGTGCCGCTACCACCGTAGCTGATGAATGGTAAAGGGATGCCTACTACCGGCATTAGCCCGAGGACCATACCCATATTGATAAGGATTTGCCAGAAGAAATAAAAGAACACGCCTGCCGCAAGATAGCTTCCGAACAGGTCTTTTGCCTCTCTGGCCGTGACCACCATTTGATACAGAAACACGCAAAAAAGACTCAGCAAAGCCATGGCTCCGGCAAAGCCCCACTCTTCACCGAAAACAGCAATAGCAAAGTCAGTATGCTTTTCAGGCAGAAAACGCAGTTGTGACTGTGTGCCGCCCAAAAAACCCTTGCCCCAGACCCTTCCTGAACCGATGGCGATTTCCGATTGAATAATATGGTATCCCGCCCCCAGCGGATCGCTGGCTGGGTTCATGAACGAAACAATACGCCTCTTCTGGTAATCATGCAGAAAAAACCAGCCGATCGGTACAAGGCAAGGCCCTACAAGAGCCAATGTCTTAAACAACTTGGGAGTCAGCCCCCGGTACAGGATCATTCCGCCCAGAATAAGCAGGATATTAAGCCCCGACCCAAGATCCGGCTGAGTAATGACCATGGCCGCCGGGATCAACCCCACACCCACAACATAAGCCAATTTTTTGATATTAAGCGGATCACTGCTGCGCGAAAGAATCTTGGCCCCGATGACCAAAATGGTGATCTTGGCCATTTCACTGGGCTGGAAATTAAAAAAACCCAGATCAAGCCAACGCCGGGCACCGTAGATGGTTTTACCAATTACCGGAACGCAGGCCAGCAAGATTACTGTCACCCAGAAAAGGGGCCAGGCAATGGTCCGCAAATGTCTATAATCGAAAAGCATGAATGTAATCATGCCGGCAAAACCCATGAGACCCCAGATGAGCTGCTTCTGGTAAAAAGAACTGACACTCATGCCCTCTTCCAGCCGGAAGCCACTGGCAGAGTAGAGATTAAGGACTCCCACAAGGAAAAGCATGGCCGCCAGTCCCAGCAGGAACCAGTTCATGTGAATAAGTAGTCTGCGGTCAATGGGAGACATTATTTCTTACCTTTCTTGCCTTTGAAAATATAATCATAAATGGCTTTAACTATGGGACCCGCTCCGGAACCGCCGTGCAATCCGTGCTCCACCATGCAGACAACCACGTAACGCTCAGTTCCATTTTCCGCAAAACTGGCCATCCATGCGTGGTCTCTGTACTTGTAAGGTATATCCTCATCCTTCATATTCTTGAGTTCATCAGTAAGCTTAACCACCTGTGCGGTACCGGTCTTACCACCGACAACAACCCCCTTCATACGCAGTCTGCGCGCTGTACCACGAGGCTTATCAACTGTAGCGACCATGGCCTTGCGAATTATTTCACGTTGTCCATCTGTGAGAGGGACAACTCCCTGCTCTTCTGCGGGTTCCCCGGCCAGAAGCTGCGGACGGAGCAACCTACCGCCATTGATGAGGGAAGCAATGGAACGGGCCACCTGCAAAGGAGTAACAAGGGTGTACCCCTGACCGATGGAAAAGTTGAGGTTTTCTCCGGGATGCCAGATTTCACCGAATCTCCTGCGCTTCCATTTACGGGTCGGAATCAATCCGCCCTTTTCATGAGGCAGGGAAATACCTGTAGGCTTGCCGAATCCTGCGGCCACGGCATATTCACTAAGCCTGTCAACGCCAAGTTTTTTGCCTAATTTGTAGTAATAAACGTCACAGGATTCCACCAACGATTTTTCAAGATCAGTCTCACCGTGGCCGCCCCTCTTCCAACAGCGGAACACATACTTACCCAGTTTCATATGACCTGGACAGTAAACAGTGTCCTCCGGGGTAATCACACCGTAATGCAACCCGGCCCCGGCAACAGTCATTTTGAAAACTGATCCGGGAGGATACACGGATTGGATGACCCTGTTCTGCAACGGAGTTCTGGGATCATCTCGCAGTGCGACCCACTGCTTCTGGGAAAGGCCGTCAGTAAAAGAATTGTTATCGTAGGAAGGAGAACTGACGAAAGCCAGAATCTGACCGTTATCCGGGTTCATGACCACCACAGCCCCGGCTTTGCCTTTAAGTAGCTTGCCGCCCAGTTCCTGAAGCCCCAAATCAATGGAAAGATCTATATCCTCACCGGCGATAGGCGGATTAAGAATACGTTCTTTAAGCCTACGCCCGGTAGCGTCCACTTCACTCTGTCTGCGACCTTTGATGCCCCGGAATCTTTTTTCCAAAACTGTCTCAAGGCCCTGTTTACCGACGTAATCGCCGACCGCAAGATCAGAATCATCTTCCAGCTCCGCTTCGTCTACCTCTGAAACATAGCCTAGAACATGAGAAAGGAGCGGACCCTGCAAGTATTTGCGGCGGGGACGAACCACAACTTCCAGACCGGGCCAGTGAAGTGAATTGGCCTCGATAACAGCCACCTGTTCGAAAGTGAGATTGGGGACAAGAATAAGAGGTTCAAAGGGTTTGACCCTGCGCCGAGACTTCTTGAATACCTTTTTGAGCTTACCTAGATCTACCTCGGTCCACTCTGAAACGGTTTTCAACGTAGCGTCGAGATCCTTGCAGTCCTCACGGACAATACCGAGGGCATAAGCCGGTTCGTTAACCGCCAGCAAATCACCGTTACGATCCCTGATCAGACCACGCGGAGCATAAAGGTTATCCTGACGCAACTGGTTATTCCGGGCCTGCTCAGAAAAGTATTCACCCTTATGTATCTGTAGATACCAGAAACGCAGGGCAAAAATACAGAACAGAAGCAGGATCAGCCCCTGCAAGAGCAGCAGGCCGTTCTTGGGTGGCTGCTGGGTCTTGGATTCATACAGGCTCATGTTTAAACCTTTCCGGATAGAGATATTTCAGCAGGAGCCATTCGGCGGGGAAAAATGCGGCCTGAAGGATGCCCTCAAAAATATAACGGTCCGGCACCCAGACCATATCCGCAAGCATGGACATCATGCCGGTCAACGCGGGATGCAACGCACCTAACATGCAACCGCAAAGCAGAGCGAACATCATGGACTGCACGTCGAAAAACATGGCTCCGCAACGATACAAGGCAAGAATTGAAGAATACCAGAGAACGGAATAGCCGAAAGGAAGGCCGCCGATACCATCTTGAATAAGAGACCAGATCAAAATCAGCCAGATAATATGATATTTCTTTTCCAACTGGATGCAGAGCAGCAATCCCGGAGCAAGAAAATCAACTCCCGGCACAATCTTTTGCGCCCAGATCGCCGCAAAGCTGAAGCAGGCCCACCAGAAAGCGGAATACATGGCCTACCTCCCTTCTGTGGTAGAATTTCCGGCCTGTGCCGTGGAATTGGTGTTTCCTATTGTGGAATTGGAATCGAGCACAACCTTGTGCAGCAAGAGCACCTCTTCAGCATTCTCCATATCCACAAGAGGCACAGCCTCCACATTCAGAAAAAGCGAAATATCGGAACGTTCAACAGAAACGACTTTAGCCACCGGTAACCCCGGAGGGAACAACCCGGCAAGCCCAGATGTGACTAGAATCTCCCCTTCTGCAACCGGGGCGTTGAGCTTCATATACTTTACGCTGAGAGGTTCGCCCTCGCCGCTGCCGATGAGCAGTCCGGTGGAACGATGGATCTGCCCGCGAACAGAAATCCTGCTGTTAAGATCGGTAAGCAGCATGGCCTTGGAAGCACTGAGTCCCGGCTCCACCACCCTACCCACAACCCCAAGAGGGGTCATGACCGGAGTATCGGCTTTAACGCCGGAAACCACGCCTTTATTTATAATAATTGAATCAAGGGCTGCGGAAGGTCCCATGCGATGGGCAATGATCCTTGCTCCGTCGGTCTTCCTGTTCTGAACAGGCCCAATCTCAAGCAAATGCCGATAGCGCTCGGCCTCAGCGGCCTTTTCGCGCAACTTCATTATCTCAAGACGCATCAGATCATTCTGGGAGCTAAGCTGGTCATTGACCTGCTTCAAGCCCACGAGATAAATATACTTATCCCAGAATTCAACCGACTGGTCATGCACATATTCACAGGGCCACAGAACCCACTTGACGATTTCAAGACCGGTAAACCCGGCCAGACGGTCCAGCTGTCCGGACCTCAAGTTCCACGAATAGAGACTGAGGTAGACAAACAGGCCAATAATGACGGCTATAGCGGCGCGCTTAAGCTTCACACTTAATCCTCTGTAGATGAAAGCAGAGATTAAAAAACAATTAGAAAAAAGCTATAACCAGAAAGACGAAAATCCGGACAGGGATTGTTGAAATCAATCTCAAACCCGGGTGTGCTTAATTTCTGAGGACATAGTTTTTAGCAGATACAATCCGCAAAAAACTATGCCCTCAGCCGTAACAGGTGCACTCGATTCATCCGCGGCAAAAGAAGCGGAGTTTAATCAATAGTTACGTCTTTATAGATGTGTATCTCATCTAAAGCTCTACCGGAGCCGACAACAACAGCATCAAGGGGCAGATCAACCACAGTGATGGGCAGATGGGTTTCCTGACTTAAAAGCTGGTCAAGTCCCTTAAGCAGTGCTCCGCCGCCGGTAAGCACAATGCCCCGGTCAACGATGTCGGCTGCAAGTTCAGGAGGAGTCTGTTCAAGGGCAACACGTACGCCCTGAACAATAGAATCCACCTGTTCGGAAATTGCTTTCCTGATCTCTTCAGAGGTAATCAGGATATTCTGGGGGATACCGGTCACAAGATCGCGTCCCTTTACTTCCATCTCGATCTCTTCTTCCAACGGAAAAGCGGAACCGATCTTGATCTTGATGGTTTCGGCAGTGGATTCACCGATGAGCATGGAATATTTACGCTTCACATGCTGCATAATGGCCTCATCCATCTTATCTCCGCCCACGCGCACAGAGCGGGCGTAAACAATACCGGAAAGAGAGATCACCGCGATTTCGGAAGTACCACCGCCGATATCTACTACCATGTTGGAGGTAGGTTCGGTGATAGGCAGGTTTGCGCCGATAGCCGCTGCCATGGGTTCTTCAATAAGATAAACCTCACGGGCGCCCGCGCTCTGGGCACTTTCCTTAACCGCCCTCTTCTCCACCTGGGTAATCCCGGTGGGAACGCAGATCATGATCCGGGGACGGACCAGCCTGCGGCTGTTATGGACTTTTGAAATGAAATGGCGCAACATGGCTTCAGTAACCTCAAAGTCAGCAATAACGCCGTCTTTCATAGGTCTGATAGCTACAATGTTACCGGGAGTTCGACCAAGCATCCTCTTGGCTTCCAACCCAACGGCGAGAACCTTGCTGCCGCCGTTAACGTCTCTCTTGACAGCGACCACAGAAGGCTCGCTGAGCATGACGCCTTTACCTTTTACATAAACCAGTGTGTTAGCTGTACCGAGGTCGATTGCAAGGTCACTGGAAAACGAACCGAGTATCTTGTCGAAAATCGATGCCATATTAAACTGGAAACTCCAAAAAAAATGTGATTCTAAAAACACCTCAAAAGGAGGCGGACTTCACGTCTATCAAAAGAAAATCCTAGGAGTTAACTAGCAGAAGAAAGTGTGGCAGGCAACACATTACAGTACTTGGATCTGCTACTGAGATTTAACCTTAACTCTCTGTAAAGACATATATTTTAGTCTACTCAATAAATTAACACCCTGAAAAGCTTAAAATAAGGAATATTCATGCATCGTTTTTACGGTTTGGCTGCCCGGCTGAGACAAAGTTTTGGCGAAAGAGTTCAAAAAATCCCGCTTGATTTTGGTTTCACCTGTCCCAACCGGGACGGCTCCATTTCCCGCAAAGGGTGCATTTTCTGTAGCCCGCAAGGGTCCGGTTCAGGAATGCATGGTCTTGCCATGACAATTCCCGAACAGTGGGTTCACTGGCAGGAGAAGCTTTCCAAACTATACACTGCCAAACTCTACCTCGCCTACCTGCAATCATATTCCAACACCTATTGCAGCTACGATGAACTTAAATGCGCCTTAGACCAGCTTGATGGACTGCCCGGACTTGTAGGACTCTGCATCGGCACCCGCCCGGACTGCCTTGATGATGACAAACTGGCACTGATCAAAAATCTGGGGCTCAAGGAGACATGGCTCGATCTTGGGTTGCAAAGTTCCAACAACGAAACCCTTGAACGCATCAACCGCGGCCACACTGCCGAACAATTTGCCGAAGCAGTAAAAATGTCCCATGCACACGGACTTGATGTCTGCGCCCACCTGATCGCAGGGTTGCCCGGAGAAACCACCGAAGATTTTCTTGAATCGGTCCGTTTTCTCAACGAACTGCCCATTGCCGGAATCAAATTCCACAACCTTTTTGTAGGCAAAGGCACCCCGCTACAAAAAATTTATGATGCCGGAGAGTACACTCCCATTAAACAAGACGAATACATTGAAGCACTGGTGGAAGCCATCTCCATCCTGCGGACTGACATTGTCATCCACCGCCTGAAGGCTGACGCAATTCCCGGAGGATTGGTAGCTCCTGAATGGGTACGCATGAAACGCAAGGTGCTCAATGAAATTGAAAAAACTATGAAAGAAAAAGGCATCTGGCAGGGCTGTGCACGGCCCGATGCACCGGATGAGCCGCCCTTGTGGTATAGCCCCACCCTATCAACATAATTAGTACTGTCTCAAAAAGAGCCTAAACTTGACTTACATAAATAATAACAGCTATTATTATGAATGCGGGCGAATTATTTAAGTCAAAATAAGGTTTATCATGACTGAAACATTTTACAAAAAAATTCTAGATGCAGTTACTGATGGAATTTACTTTCTGAATACCGAAAGAATCATCACTTATTGGAACAAAGGAGCAGAAAAACTGGCTGGATATTCTGCTGCTGAAATTGAAGGAAAAAGCTGTAAAGACAACCTGCTTCGCCACGTTGATGGAAAAGGGACTGACCTTTGCGAGAACGGGTGCCCCCTTGAAGCAACAATGCTTGATGGTAAAGAGCGAGAAGCAGATGTATTCATGCACCACAAACTTGGGCATAGGGTTTTAATTCATGTAAAATCATTTCCCCTGAAAAACGAACTTGGACAAATTACAGGTGCTGCTGAGATTTTTACAGAAGTAAATGAAAAAACAGACCTAGCTTATGAACTTGAATTATTGCGTCAGGAAGCCATGACCGACCCCCTAACAGGTATGGCAAACCGACGCTACATGGATCTAACTGCTGTTCATTTTGAATCATCCATTAAACACAAAGAGCAGAGCCTTGGCGTACTATTCGTGGATATAGATAATTTTAAATCAGTCAATGACCGATTCGGACATGACACTGGCGACAAAGTCCTGACCATGGTATCAAAGACTCTGATTTCGGCTTTACGCCCAACAGATATAGCCAGCCGCTGGGGAGGAGATGAGTTTGTAATCTTTGTCCCCCATGTTAATGCGGAAGAATTAGGAGATCTCGCTGACCGCATTCGCAAATTGATTGAACTATCATGGATTGACACTGAAAAGGGGAGCATATCCGTCACGGCTTCAATTGGTGGAACTATTGTTGAACCAAATGAAACCATTTGCTCAGCAATCAATCGAGCCGACAAAAAAGCATATTTGTGCAAGCAATCCGGTCGCAACTGCACGAACATTAGCTAAAAAAGATTGTTATCTATAAACTGCGAAGACCTTCATCTAGTATATCCATTTATATAATACGGAAAATGGCCCGCACCCTGACTGCACGGACCGTTCCAAGCACGGGCAAAAGATTTAGGATGAAACCTATTTCATCTTTTTCTGCATCTTTGCCCTGATATAGATCGCCAGCATGTTCATGCTCAAAACTAAGGTAATCAGTACGAGGGAGGTGCCGTACTGAATGTGCCTTGTCTTCTCAATCTCAGTACCGGCGGTTGCCAAAACATAAATGTGGTAAGGAAGTGCCATAACATCATCGAACAAGGATTCCGGCATTTCCGGGGTGAAGAATACTGCGGCGGTAAACATGATCGCTGCGGTTTCCCCGGCTGCCCTTGAAAGGGTAAGAATGGCTCCGGTGAGCATTCCGGGCAATGCGGCGGGGAGTACAACTTTGTAGATGGTCTGCCATTTGGTTGCCCCGAGACCGAGCGAAGCTTCGCGGTAGGTCTGGGGTACAGAGCGCAGAGCTTCTTCCGATGCACCGATTACCAGCGGCAAAGCCAGCGCGCCAAGGGTGCAGACCCCGGCCATGATGCTGACTCCCATACCCATAACGGTAACGAACAGAGAAAGCCCGAAAAGCCCGAAAACAACAGATGGAACGCCAGCAAGATTATTGATACCAAGACGAATAATGCGCACCAGTCTGGGAGATGTAGCATATTCATTAAGATAAATTGCAGTGGCAATCCCCCAGGGCAAGGCGATCATCAACGCCCCGTAGCTGAGCACGATTGTTCCCACGATGCATGGGAAAATTCCGCCTGCGGTCATGGAGTCACGGGGATTTTCAGTAAGAAATTCCCAGCTCATAGCCGGAAGACCGTAATAAAGAACAAAGCCGACGATAATCAGCAGCGCAAGACCGTTGATAGCCGCAGCCCCTTTAAACATAAGGAAGACCACCTTCTGGATCTTCTCTCTCATTGAATAATTATCATTGCCCGGTTCCATCATGGTCTCGGCCATTTCAATATTACTTTCCATCATGGAATCCACTTGTTCTATTGTTTCAGCATTATTCATTTCTTTCACCAATTGTTATCCCGTAGGTTTCAGCTACAAGGTAGCGGAACCGACCTGCTTGTATTTGTGGGCCACATAGTCTGCAATAAGGTTGAAAGCCATGGTAAACAGAAAAAGCACCATACCAATTGCAAAGAGTGCGTAGTAATGATCACTGTGGAACGGAGCTTCACCCATTTCAGCGGCAATTGAGGCAGGCATGGGCCGGACCGGATCAAAAATAGATGTAGGCAGCAAACCTGCGCCACCCGCAACCATGAGTACAACCATGGTCTCACCGATGGAGCGGGCCATACCGAGAATAACCCCGGTGGAAATCCCGGACAGCGAAGCGGGAACGAGAACCTTATAAATGGACTGCCAGTGGGTAGCACCCAACGCGAGTGATGCTTCCTTGAGTTCCGGGGGCACGGAATAAAGGGCATCCTCGGAAATACTAGTGATGGTCGGGACAGCCATGAAAGCCAGCATGACCGAAGCATTAAAGAGGTTAAGCCCGACTGCGATATCAAAAGTATCCTGCAAGAAAGGCGCGACCACGACCATACCAAAAAAACCAATCACAACTGAAGGCAGGGCGGCCAGCATTTCAACTGCGGGTTTGACGATATTGCGCACCTTGAGCGGAGCAATTTCAGCGAGATAAATTGCAGTCATAACTCCAAGCGGAATCGCGATTATGGAAGAGACAAGAGTTACCGCGCCCGAACCAACGATCAGAGGCCAGATACCGAATGCAGGATCATCATCAGTAGGATACCATTCATGCCCGAAAATAAAATCGCCTACAGAAACATGTTTAAAAATCGGCATGCCTTCAATGAACAGAAACATCATAATCAGGAAAAGAACCAGAATTGAGGTAAATGCGGTGACCAGAAAAATAGAATGAATAATGCGCTCGATTGTGCGCCTGCTCAAAGAAAGACAGGAAAGTGCGAAAATGGTTAGCCCCAGAAAAGCGAGTACTCCGCAAAGCACGTACCAGCCGGTAGATCTGGAAGAGACCATGCTTTCAGCACTCATTTTGATATGAGTCATAACTTCAGCATTTGCCTTACCCTTACTTATAACTTCAGGATCAGTGCGAACGTAGGTATAAACCCTGTTCAATTCAGAATTAAGTTCTTTCATCCTGAGTTCTTTTTCAGCTCTGCTTAAGACTGCTTCATATGTTGATTCAGCAACCTCGTGAGTGGAAAGCATCATAACTTTCTTGAGCGCACCATCCGCGCTCAGGGAATAGTCTCCCCTCTGGGCCACCTTATCAGCTGAGGAAATAAAGATCTGTTCGGCTTCAGTGCGCACACCTAGCTTGTAAGCATATACTCCGGTCAGAATTGCGAGAGTAATGAGCAGTAAACAGATATTGCGGGACGTTATCACGACTTTTCCCCTGATATAAAAATTTATACTTTTATCTTGAAGGTTTGAAATTCCGGGGGGACTTTTTGAAGTCCCCCCGGACATTATTCTTATGTCGGACCCGGAGTTTCCGGAAAGCCTGTACTATTTTACGGGAATGAAACCGGTATCAGCAGCAAGCTTCTGACCTGCGGGGCTCATCATGTAATCAATAAGAGCTTTGGTTTCACCGCTGGGTGCGCCGGGAGTGTAGAGGTTCAGGCCACGGGAAATGGGGTAGGAACCGTCTTTAGCAGTAGCAACTGATGCGCCGACACCGTTAACAACAACACTTTTGAGTTCTTTATTCAGGTAAGCAAGACCAACGTAACCGATAGCTTTCTTGTTCTTGGCTACAGCCTGTGCAACTGCACCGTTTGATGCCTGAAGAAGAGCACCGGGGAATACGCGGTGTTTCTTACCGTCTTTCTTCATTACTTTGCTTTTCCAGCAGTCGTAGGTACCGGAGGAAGTGTCGCGGGAGATTACAACTATCTTTGAATCTGCACCGCCAAGCTCTTTCCAATTAGTAATTTTACCGGTGTAGATACCCCAGAGCTGATCCTTGCTGAGCCTGGAAACAGGGTTACCGGGATTCACAACAGGGACGATGCAGTCAAGAGCAACAATGAACTGGGAAGGCTTGCGGCCATTGTCGGTTGCTTTCTGAATTTCGCTGCTTTTCATGTCACGGGACATCATGGCAACATCAGTAGTTCCGTCGATCAGTGCTTTAGCCCCGTTGGAAGAACCACCACCGGAAATAGAAATGGAGACATTGGGGTTGGCTTTCATGAAAGTTTCAGCGGATTTCTGCATGAGCGGCAGAACAGTGGTAGAACCTTTAACCTGAATGGATCCTGCAAATGCAGAACCTGTAAAAGCCATCACCATCACAGCAACGAGAGCAATAATTTTTTTCATCTTTTTCCTCCAAAAATGGAATTTAAATTTCAGACTCAGTTCACTTTTACCGCGTCCGTTTTCTATCGTTGTGCAATGGTCTATCCGAACTTGGTTACAAACCTGTTACGCGCAAAAGAAAGATCGGTGACAGTACGATTTCCTTTCATCATTTCGAAATAAGTCAGATGGCATAGGCTTTGCTTCTGTAACGGCATATTCAAATTTTATGTTGCGGAGTTAAAGCGATGAAATGCAGATATATCATAATTGGCGCGGGTCCCACGGGGCTTGGAGCAGCCCGTCGACTTTCCGAACTTGGTGAAAAATCGTTCCTCGTGCTGGAAAAAAATTCCTGGCCCGGAGGTTTGGCTTCAAGTTTTACCGATAGAAAAGACTTTACCTGGGACATTGGCGGCCACGTGATGTTTTCCCACTACGACTATTATGACAATCTTATTGAAGAGCTTTTACAGGGTAATTACACCGAGCATCTCCGTGAATCCTGGGTCCGCGTACTCAACAGCTGGGTGCCCTATCCTTTTCAGAACAACATCCGCCATCTTCCCAATCAGGAAAAATGGGAATGTGTTCGCGGACTTCTGCCCGGCGAGCGTTCTGAACAAACACCTGAGAACTTTCTTGAATGGATTCACTCTGTCTTCGGCAAAGGGATCGCAAAATATTTTATGGAGCCTTATAATTATAAGGTATGGGCCACCCAGCCTGAGAAGATGTCTTTCTCATGGATCGGAGAACGGGTAAGTGTGATCGACCTGCGTTCAGTGCTTAAAAATATTCTGCTTGAACGGGACCACCTTTCATGGGGACCGAACAACAAATTCAAGTTTCCCCTCAAAGGCGGTACTGGAACTATATTTAAAAGGCTTGCCGCAACTGTCGCCGATCATATTACATATGATACCCAAGTTTCTTCCATCGACCAGAAAAACAAAACCGTAACTGATTCAAAAGGTAATTCTTTTGAATATGAATACTTACTAAACACCGGGCCCATCGACATCCTTGCTTCCCGCTGGCTGACTAATCCGCCCACGCAACTCGTGAACGCGGCAAAATCTCTCAAGCATAATAGCGTAGTTGTGGCTGGAATTGGACTTTCCAGCTCCAAGCCTGATTCACGCTGCTGGATGTATTTCCCTGAAGACAACAATCCCTTTTACAGGGTTACCAATTTCCATAACTACTCTCCCAACAACACCCCGGAACCCGGCAAAGGGCGGGCACTCATGTGTGAAGTCTCATATTCCAATGACAAAGTTATCGATAAGAACAACATAATCCAGCATGTGGAAGACGGACTGATTAACACCACCATGCTTAATGAAGACGAACGCAAAGATATTATCTCCCGCTGGTCAATAAATGTGGATTACGGTTATCCCATCCCTTGCCTGCAACGCGATGAAGCGTTAAAAGTTTTACAGCCTGCGCTTGAATCCATGAACATCTATTCCCGTGGTCGTTTCGGCGGCTGGAAATATGAAGTTTCAAACATGGATCATTCCGTAATGCAGGGCGTAGAATGGGCTGAACGGATGATTAACGGACAGCCGGAAACCACATACAGGATCAGTTAAAGCACATGACAATTTCCACCGCCACTTATGAACAACGGCGGGAGAATGTTCGCAGACGGCTCAAAGACCGCGGACACCCTCCTCTTCTGGTCAGCTTCGCAGCCAACCGCTACTACCTCAGCGGCTTTGAACTTCACGATCCCCAGTGCAATGAAACAGCTGGCTGGCTGGTCATTGATCCTGATGGGCGAGATTTTCTGCTCACTGATCCCCGTTACCACGATGCAGCCCGCAAGGTCTGGAAAGAAGAAGATATTTTCATTTATTCCGGGCGAAAATTCGACGCCCTGCGCGATTTTTTTAAATCCAATAACCTCAAAAAAATTTCATACGATCCCAAATCCATTAATATCTTTGAACATGAAAAGCTCACCGAGCTTTGTGAACTGAAACCGGTTTCCGGGCTGGTGGAAGATCTGCGTCTGATAAAAGATGAAGACGAAATAAAACTTATGGAAGAATCCTGCGCCCTGAACCACAAGGTTTACGAGCTGCTTGAGCCGAAGCTTGTTCCCGGTCGCACTGAAGCTGAAATTTCTTGGGATGTTGAACAACTTTTCCGCAACAACGGCGCATCCGAACTGGCCTTTCCTTCTATTGTAGGTATCGGCCCTAACGCAGCTCTGCCCCACGCCATCCCCGGCAATGACAAGCTCGAGGACGGATCTCTGGTGCTCATCGACATGGGCGGACGCTTAAACGATTACTGCTCCGACCAGACCCGCACTTTCTGGGTAGGTGACACTCCCTCGGACCGTTTTCTCACTGTCCGCGATCAGGTTCAGGAAGCGCAGATGGAAGCCATCAAAGTATTGCGTCCCGGCCTGCCCATTCAGCATGCCTATCACACAGCCAAGGCTGTTTTTGAAAAATACGGGGTCGAAAAGTACTTTACCCATTCGCTCGGACACGGTATCGGCCTTGAAACACATGAGCCGCCCAGTGTAAGCCCCATTGCTTCAGGTGAACTGAAGCCGGGCATGATCATCACCATCGAGCCCGGTCTCTACTACTCCGATTGGGGCGGTATCCGCTGGGAATACATGGTGCTCATCACTGAAGACGGATATAAGATACTTTAGTTGACGCGCTAAGCGCATTTATATTTATGACGCCTCCGGCGCCCTTGCCGGGGGCCTTAAACCCTTTTGCAAAAGGGTTTAAGAATCCCAAAACCTTTTATTAGGGCTTCGCCTCTTTGCATGGGACGAAGTAATATATTCTAAATGGCCCGTAGAAAAAGAAAACCGCGTCCGCGTCCCCTGCCACCGCCGCCGGAGAATTCCAGCCGCATGTATATTCAGATTGCACCTTCTGATATTGCAATCTTCCGGTTTCTTATGGAAGCTGTAGATAACCTTGCCCTTTTCACTATTGCTGACCGCTTCAAGGGAATCCTCATGCTGCGCTACAGTCCGCATCAGGAAAGGGAATTCCGCCAGTTCATGAATGGATTGAAACAGGAAATTGACATCAAATTTCTGCCCAATCCCTCTGGGTCAGCATAATTTTTATAAACTTGTGACTATTAGCCCGGTACTTTTGAGTGCCGGGCTTTTCTTATTTTCAGTGCCCTAATTCATTTGAATATGAAACTAGTTTCATATTTATTGACAATATGAATATGAATTTATATTCATAAAGTATATTTATAAAATACGGGGAAATCATGACCAGAGCACCGATCCAGAAAAGAAGCAAAGAAAAGAAAAGGCGGATCATTGTTGCCGGAATGAAACTATTTTCCGAGAAGGGATTCCACGGGACAGGAGTCACCGAAATAGCAAACGCAGCCAAAGTATCAGTGGGTTCATTTTACAGCTACTTCAAAGACAAAAATGACCTTCTGGATCAGGTCAGTGAAGCATATGCAGCCAGCATAACCAAAGGGGTGTACGGAAATTTTGCCCAAAACGCTCCATATAATAAAAAAACCCGTGAAATCACAGCATACATAATCGATACGGCCAAACAAGCCCACACTCTCTCAACAGAACTACACCGCGAAATGCTGGCCCTGAAAAACAGGGAAGCTCACATGGCTCAATTGGACCGCAGCATAGTTAAATCCTTGCAGGACGGAATAACGGAAATTCTGTTAAGGTGCGAAGAAAATACAAGGATCAAAGACATTAACCTCGGGGCAAGGCTGGTCAGCGGAGCCATAGAGGAAACTATGCATCGTTGTTATTTGGAGGGGGAAGAACCGGACTTGAATCAAACTTTTACCGAACTTACAGACATGTGCCACGTATATCTATTCAAAAAAGAATAACACTCAACAAACGGTTTTTGTTGCTCTTTTATTGAAACTGTTGGAATATGATGCTGTCAGGTATTCTATTCACGTGCAAATGCAACGGTGCTGATATCAACCGTAAAAGAGCGGAGCAGATTATGGAAGAACGCAAAATGAGTGTTTTCGGAGTCGGCTTGAAAATCTTCAGGCCCACAATTATCTACGGCCTTGCGGCATTGATCATTACCCTGATTTTTCCCAGATTTTTCTTAATGACCTTTCTACCCAGTGCGGCGTTCAATATTTTGGGCGGCATGCTTCTGGGAATCGGAATCGCTTTTCTTTTCATATCCGGGGTAACAGTCAAAAAAGCAGTAGCCGAACAAAGACTGGAAACCACCGGTACTTTCGCCATAGTTCGCAACCCGCTCTATTTCGCATGGATTGCCTTCATCTTCACCGGAAGCGCCATAGCAACTCAGGCGTGGCTGCTTTTTGGAATGTGCTTTGTGGCCTACTACAAATTCCTACACCATATCCCGGAAGAAGAAGCCGTTCTGGAAGAAATATTCGGCAAGGAATACATGGACTACAAAAAGAAAGTTCCTTCAATTGTGCCGAACCTGAAAGAACTGCTCTAGAAAACAACTAGATTTAATCTAAAAAAAGTCTGACCTTTTGGTCAGACTTTTTTTTGGAAATAATTTTGGGCGCTTCAACTGAAACGCAAGGAGGCTATCATGTACCGCCGGGGCAATGATAGTGCGCCCGGTTACGGGAAAACGGCACCTTATCAGCACGCCTTTTTCCATAGGAACATGATTCAAAGGTAGGCGCGTAACGGGTGGAGCATTTCTCCATCACAATACAAAAGAGATCACGCGGCAGTGCCCCTTCTTCGACCCGCTCAATGGATTTGATTTTAAAACCGCTAGCAAGCCCTTTCAGTTTATCCTCACTGAAAAAATGGACCGCAAACTTTCCTACCTCATAGAGATTCTCGCCCAGATGTTCCCCGGCACGGTAATGGCGGTCAAAAATAGAACGTACTGAATAAACAGCAAGGCCGCCAGGCTTGAGGACCCTGTGTAATTCACTCAGGGCGCAGGAAATTTCAGCCATGGTCAACTCCATACACATCAGCATGTGAGAGTAACAGGCATCAAAAGATTCAGATTCAAAAGGAAGCGGTTTGCGAATATCGAAGCAGCGAGGATCAACGTAGGAAGTGAGTGAGGAAGATGAGGCTTTGGCGGTAATCTCGTCAACAGCTCGGCTGGAATAATCAAGAGCTGTAACTTTTAATCCGTCTCCGGCAAAAAGAAACGTATCGCGCCCTTGACCGCATCCGGTCTCAAGCACGGAACAGACATCATTTTCACGGAAAAGCTCAAGCGACTTTTGCGCAAGCGCACTTGGCTGTTCCCCGAAATAGCACTCGGACTCTGAAAAAACTTGATTCCAAAGTTCCTGTTGCACAATACAAGCATTCATTACCGGCTTCATTACCCCTCCCTGAAATAACCAGCAGGGTAGGTAATATTACAGCAAGACGGACTTGGCAACAGCAGAAAGATGACAATTATAGGTCAAAAACAACATTTCCATTTTCATAGAATAACCCTGATTGCCTTTAAAATCAGCTCTGCCTATCCATACTTCGGTAATTGATAGCTTCAGCCAGATGCTGAACCTGAATCATCTCCGCACCGGCAAGATCGGCGATGGTTCGCGAAATACGTAAAATTCGAGTATATGCCCGCGCGGAAAGTCCCAAACTGCGCACAGCCTGTTCTAAAAAGCTATGCTCTGCTTCACTTATCTTGCAAAATTTCTCCAGCGATGAACCGGAAAGCTCGCTGTTGGTCAGAATACTCATGCCCTTGTAACGCTCAGTCTGAATTTCCCGCACCCGCTCAATGTTTGCACGCATGGAAGCGGAATCAAGCCCGGAGGAATCACGCAGATCCTTATATTCCACCGCCGGAACTTCAATCTGAAGGTCAATACGATCCAGCAACGGACCGGAAAGCTTGGAACGATAACGGTTAACCGCTTGCGCGGAACAGGTGCAGGCGTGCCGTTCATCAGTAAGATAGCCGCAGGGACATGGGTTCATAGCCGCAACCAACATAAAATCCGCTGGATATGAAAGAGACATGGCTGCGCGGGAAATGGTAACTTCCCCACCTTCAAGAGGCTGCCGCAGAACTTCGAGCACATTTTTCTTAAACTCCGCCAACTCATCAAGAAATAGAACCCCGCGATGAGCAAGAGAAACCTCACCGGGCCTAGGGTAAGCACCGCCTCCGATCAGTCCGGCATCGGAAATAGTATGATGCGGAGCGCGAAACGGACGGGTGACCATGAGCGATTTATCACGCTCAAGCTGACCAGAAACACTATAGATCTTAGTCACCTCCAATGCTTCCTCAAAAACCAGCGGAGGAAGCACCGTGGGAATACGCCGGGCCAGCATGGTCTTGCCGCTGCCCGGAGGACCTACAAAAAGTAGATTATGGTTACCTGCTGCGCCAATCTCAATGGCCCGCTTGGCATGCTCCTGCCCTTTGACCTCGGAAAAATCCAGACCGAATGATTCCCGTCCAGACCAGAGCAAGTCAGTATCAACAGTGGCAGGTTCAAGATTCTCCTCACCAATAAGAAAATTTACCAATTGCGAAAGGGTCGGCACCCCGTACACCGAAAGTCCTTCCACCACTGCGGCTTCATTGACGTTTTCAGGACTGACAATCAATCCCTTCGCGCCCTTGCGCCTAGCCTCGATAGCCAAAGGCAGAACTCCGTGCACAGGCTTTACCCCGCCGGAAAGAGAAAGTTCCCCGGCCAAAAACCAGCCTTCAAGCGCGGACTGCTCAATTACTCCGGCAGCCCCAAGCAATGACGTCGCCAAAGGCAAATCATATGCAGATCCGGCCTTACGGATGTCCGCCGGAGCAAGATTTACAGTGATGCGTGAAGGCGGGATGCGGTAACCGCTATTCTTGAGCGCAGAAAAAACACGCTCTTTACTCTCCTTGACCGCGCCCTCGGCAAGACCGACCATAGTAAATGCGGGCATGCCCTGCCGGGTCAAATCAACTTCCAGGTCAACTTTAAATGCATCAATACCCATGAGGGCGGCGCAGGAAACTTGTGCTATCATTGAACTTCCAACAGTAAAAATTGGTATTTAAATTAATAATCGACTTTTAGATATCCGGTTTAGACCTTCAAAGCAAGTGGCGGACAAAACTGCTGACCTTTTTCAGCATGATTAATCCCAGAAATGATTACTTTTGCCATTCCCGCAAACCGTATTTATATTAAGAATGGAAACAGACGGCTTAAATAATTCAAAGGATCATTAAAGTGAAAGTTTACCTCATCAAAGCATCAGCCCTCTGCCGAATAATCGCAATCGTTTGGCTAACCTTTACCCTAACGACACTTAGCTCGCACCCAGCTGCGAATGAACATTTTTGCAGCAATTTCTCAGCTGTTAAATCAGCCCATGCTTCAACAGAATTTAAATCGATAAACTACGGCATGAACTTGAAAGTTCCGCAAGAATGGGAAGTAGCACAGAGCAAGACAGGTGACGGACCGGAAATAAATGTCAGCGATCCCCAACAGCGAATGAATATAACCGCTTTGCGCATCAACATGGGCCAAAAAATTTCCATCCCTGACATCGTGGAGATTATGGAAAATGAAATTAATGCGGAAATTCCCTTTGTTGCTTCCGGCAAGGGAACGACATTGAGCAGCTTAAAACCGCTGAACCAAAATTTTGAAATTAATTTCAAGGAATATACAGGAACCCTGCAAGAAGAAGAGCTTACAGTTATCATTGGCTACGGATGTCTAAAAAATAAAGCCTATGTCATAATCGGAATTTACGGATCAGAAGACCGGGCCATGCGCAACAATATCATCAAAGTATTAGAATCATTCAGCCCCTAAAAGCCAGCCCTTGCGTCCACAGACGCAGGGCTGCTTCACTTAAATCAAGACGGTTCTTCCGTAAACTCAATCCTTTATATTCTCGGACCAATCTTTGGCTCCACCCTGCTTCACAAATTCGACAATATGGTAGTCAACACGCAAAATATGCTCGACCAGCCATTTGGTAAGCAGCTCTTTAATATCCTGCGCAGATATTTGCTCTTGATGAAAACGAGCAGCCTGTAATGATTTTACACTATTTTTGAGAGATGCATGTTTTTGACGGTGCTCGGAAATCTGAGGATAGCCAATTTTCTCCATATATTGTTCTTCGGCGTTAAAATGATAAACCGTATACTCTTTCAGCTTGCTGAGCAGACTGTCTATAGAAGCATCTTCTTCACCTTTTTCAAAAGCTTCCAGCACCTCATTAACCATACCGATCAAAGCCTTATGCTGTTCATCAATTTCCTTAATTCCCAGATTCAGGCCGTCGTGCCACTCTATCTTACTCATTAACTCCTCCCAGAATCAGAAGACGTATAGATTAAAAATGAGCATACACCATTTCGGAAAACAGCAGCAACTAACTGCAACAAAAATCTCTTATTTTTTCAGCCCCAAAGCAGTATAGACCGTATTCATATCCACATTTTCACGGACCACGGAAGCAAGGCGGTCAAGACTCTCTTCCATATTAAAAACCGACTGCACCCGGCCTAATTTGGGCAGTCCCTTGCGCTCTCGCAGGGAATCCACAAACCAACGCCGAAATTCATCGGCATCAAAAATACCGTGCAGATAAGTTCCCCAGATCAAACCGGACTTGGCTCCGAACCCTAACGCTTTAGAAACCGGTACGCCTCCGGTAATGCCCTGCGGAACAATGGCCGCCCGCACTGTGGGCAACAGCGGCTCGGTCTTGCCGTGATGGATTTCATAGCCCACCACTTCCTGCTTACTCTGGGAATGTATACCTCTTGTCCGGGTCAGGGTCTTTTCCGGGGCAAGGGTGGTCTGCAATGGAAGAAGTCCCAAACCTTCGGCAGAACCACCGGATTCTATCTCATCCGGGTCGCTGATGAACTGGCCCAGCATCTGGAAACCGCCACAGATTCCAACGATTACTGTTTTATCACGAAGCCCCTTCACAGCATCAGCCAACCCGCTCTCCCGCAAATGAGCAAGATCCGACAAAGTGGATTTACTACCCGGCAGGATGATAGCGTCCGGTTTACCGAGATCTTCAGGCCTATCCACCACCCGCAGATTCACGTCAGGTTCACCTTTAAGGGAATCAATATCCGTAAAGTTTGAAATACGCGGCAGGTCAATACAAACCACGTCCACGCAGTCCTTACGCTTACCCTCTGAACCGGACTTCCTCAAATCTTCCTTAAAAGAAACAGAATCTTCATCCGGCAACCCGAGATTGCCTATAAAGGGGATAGTTCCCAGCACGGGCTTTCCGGTATGGTTGAGAGTGAAATCAAGGGCCGGGGTCAAAAGCGATGCATCCCCGCGAAATTTATTAAGCAAGAATCCGCAAACCAACTCACGTTCTTTAGGTTCAAGAAGATCCATAGTCCCGGCAAGGGAGGCGAAAACCCCGCCCCGGTCAATATCCCCGGTAATTAGAACTTTAGCCTCGGCATACTTAGCCATAGCCATGTTTACGATGTCGTGCTGCTTGAGATTGATCTCTGCCGGACTGCCCGCACCTTCAATGACCATGACATCTGCATCCGCACTCAGGGAATCGTAGGCCTCCTTGACCGCATCAAAGGCCGTGGGTTTGTACTGCACATACTTTTGGACCTTCATATTACCCACCGGCTTGCCCATAACAATGACCTGCGAGCCGATGTCACTACCCGGTTTAAGCAGCACCGGATTCATGCGCACATCCGGGGCCAGCTTGCAGGCAGCGGCTTGAGTCACCTGCGCCCTGCCCATCTCCTGACCGTCTTCAGTTACGAACGAATTAAGCGACATATTCTGGGCCTTGAACGGTGCCACGTTATAACCGTCCTGCAAAAGGATACGACAAAAAGCTGCCGCAAGTATGGACTTCCCGGCATTAGAGCAGGTGCCTTGAATCATCAGGGCCGGAGTCTTTTCCGGCTTGGGTGCGGAAACCTCCATACCGGTAAAAGAACGAAGTCCGTCAAGGAGTACCCGATTCTCTTCTTCCGTACGCACTGCAATGCGAAAATAAGTGGAATCCAGCCCGTCGAAATTATCGCAATGACGCACCGCCACCCTGTTTTTGATAAGATGCTCAATCAGCCCGGAAGCATCCATACCCACCCGCTGCACCTGACAAAGCATGAAGTTGGCCTGCGAAGACAAGGCCCGGATACCGGGAACTTCCAAAATTCCCCGTGCCAATTCTTCGCGCAACCGGGTAGTGGTTTCAATGGTATTGCGCTCGTACTCCTCATCACGCAGACAGCGCAGCCCCACCTTCTGGGCCAGAATATTCACCGACCAGCAAGGCAGCACATTCTTGATCTCCATGATGATATCCGGTGCGGCAAAGGCCAGCCCCAACCGCAAACCGGGGATGGCGTAAAATTTGGTCATGGAAACAATGGTGATCACGTTGGAAGGACGTTGTCCGGCCAATCTCTCAAGACCCGGAACAAAATCAGCAAAGGATTCATCAATAACAAAACGGGAATCAGGATGCTTGCGGGCCAGAGCCTTCAGCTCCGCCGGATCAAAAGCAGTCCCGGTGGGATTGTTAGGCTGAGCCAGAAAGACCAGTGCCGGAGATACGGAGAGAAAAGATGAGAGGGTATCAAAGTCCGGGGCAAATCCGCGCTGCGGATCAAGGGGGATATGCTCAGTCTTCAATCCGGCCATTTTGCAGGATCTTTCGTAATCCACATAACAGGGAACCGGAATCACCGCCCGCTTGAAGCCACCCACACGGGCAATGGCTGCAATAAGTTCAGAAGCCCCGTTCCCGGCCACACATTCCGTAGGCCAGACCGAAAATTTCTCACAAGCCGCGAGGGTTAACTCCGAACATTCCGGGTCAGGATAACGGTCAACTTCAGCCAGAGCCCTTCCCACTTCCTGCTGCAACCATGAAGGAGGCCCCAACGGGTTGATATTAGCTGAAAAATCCACGATATCCGAAGAAGGACATCCGGCCCGTTCCGCCAGCTTACGCAAATTCCCGCCGTGGGTATATTTTCTTTTTTCAGTTTCTATATCAGCAAGTTGTTCTTTTAAGGGCTGCTCATTAAAAGACTTCATACGCTCTCTCCATGGGATGAAGGAAATTTATATTCAATGTATAACCGGAAATGCGGTGAGGTTCAAATGAGAGATTAAATTTCATACTGGCGAAACGAACTGAAGCCGTATACCATCAGGAAACTTCTAATAATATCAACCTAAATCGGGGAGCCACCATGAAGTATCAAGCCATCAATTTCAAGGACAAACTTTCTAAATTCCAAGAATATTGGTCCCCGCGCGTAATCGCGGAAATGAACGATTATCAATTCAAGCTGGTCAAGCTGAAAGGTGAATTCGTCTGGCACGACCACAAAGATACGGACGAAACCTTCATGGTCATTGAAGGGGAACTGGATATCCTCTTCCGGGACGGAAAAGTAACCCTAAACGCAGGTGAAATGTACGTGATCCCCAAAAATGTTGAGCACAAGCCCGTTGCAGCAGAAGAGTGCAAAGTCATGCTCATAGAACCGCGCGGGGTTGTTAACACCGGGGATGCGAAAGACGGGGAATTTACTGCTGAGAATGATGTTTGGGTTTAAGGGGCATAAAACCCGGCTAAAGTTTAAACACCCCGGCCACATGGTTCAATAGCTGATTGCTGTCCGTTTTAAGCAATGATGGCGGAGCACAATCTCTTTGCATAACCTGCATCAATAATTGCGGAATCTCGGCCATACCCTGATACTCATAAACCCCGTCCCGTCCGCCATAGCTTCTGGCGGCATGCTGGCTGGAAACGACAGGGATTCCGGCACGCAATAATTCGGGGATTTTGGTTAATGCCCCAGCGCCGACATCCTGATGCAATACACAGACACTGCATTCAGTCAAAAGGGCTTCAAGCCTGACGTCATCGACTCCCCCAACAACATTAACTGCTTTGGGTACATTCTCCCGATCAAAAAAACGATCCACACCGTAACCAGCCAGCACAAGAGGTAGATTTCCTCCTGTAATTGTTGACCAGTTATTAACCAATTTTTTCATCCCAAATAATGTAGGAGGATTGTAAGCAGTCCCCATACATAGACAAAATTTTTTCTTTGACTTGCGACGGGCGATACGGATTTTTGCCAATTGAGCTTCGTTTTCTTCAGATGGAAAGTAAGGATAATTGTAACATTCCGCGCCCATATTCCTGAGCAACCATGCATCTTCGCGGGCAATGGTCACACATAAAGCTGAGCTTGCCACAACATCCACTTCCTCTTGAAACAAATCCCATTGCGCTTTGACTTGCAGAGAACGAGGCAAAAAGGATTCAATATTGTGTATGACTGAAACTACCGGGATCTTCCTTTCCGCAAGAACCTGTACTGTGAGTGGGAAAAAGACAGGATCATCTACAACTGCCCCTTTAAGATTAGCACCCCCCACGACTTTAGATAAAACCTTATCCAAACCGAGTTGTGAAGCTATGTGCCCGTTAAAACCATAAAGAGAGTCAAAATCCTGATCAGCAGAAAACAATGCAGAAGTAAATTCGGTTGCCGGACTATGCGTATAAGAAGAAAGATCTGCAAGCTCAACTCCAATATCTGCAAAAAGAGAGGCCATCTGCCTTGTTCGTCTGTTTCCACCGTGCCCACCGGAGATTGCAGCGAATCGCGTAATATATGGAAGTTCAGGTAACACTATTTCCCCTCTGATTTAAGGCGCATAAAACCCGGTACACCCGCGGCACAACTCAATCTCATCCTTGCGACCTTCCTTAAAGGCCCGGATCATTTCCAACCGGGTGGGGTGAGCGGCAAGTTCTTCGAGACTATTATCCAAAATAGAGCCGAATACCCCACGTTCGTTGAGATCGTTACAACAGACCGTAACTTTTCCTTCAGGCAGAATGACCAGATTCTTCTGGAGTAGAAAACAGACCTCACCCACACGTTTTTCGGCAATCACCTGATATCCGCTATCGTCAACGCCGAGATCTACACTGCCGTCCCAATTATGCGGATTACGCACACTGACCTTATCGGCCAGTTGCAAGAGCGCGCTGAATTCCGGTTCCATCTTGCCGTCCGGCAATCCTTCTGCCGGGATCATGCAGATAATCTCAGTTTTTACCGGCTCCTTGGCCCGGCTGTTAATCTCCATGAAAGCCTGCACATTACGCCGGACCACATCCCACTTGGCACCCTTGCGGATGGACTCAAATGCTGCGGGAGAACCGCCATCAATGCTGAAGCGGACTTGCGTAACCGCCCTACTGCGGCAGATTTGTTCGGAAACTTTCGGAGTCAACAACATACCGTTGGTCAAAAGACCGATGGCAACTGAAGAAGGGATAGATGGGCGGTAACGACGGATCACGGATAGCATTCCCGGTAAATCAGGATGAAGCAGGGTTTCCCCGCCGTTGTGCAGGTCGATGCGCCGCAAATTTTTAAATGATCCCGTTCCTAACTCCTGCATCACCTTTTCCAGCACCTCACGGGGCATGATCTTGCGTTCCTTAGAGTGATCAAGGGAACACCACTGACAACGCAGGTTGCAGGAGGAGTTAAATTCTAGATTTAGCAGGGTAATTGAATCCGCATGTGACATGGCGGACAGGTTACGCCAACTTGCGAACCTTTCAAAGTTTTTTATTCAACACACCCAAACAGCGTTCACGGGCAACAACCACTTTGGGATGCTCATCCGGCAGCAGCTTGGAATAAGTATCAAAAGCCCTGCGACAAAGTTCGGCAGCCTCTGCGTGGTCCCCGTGTTTTTCCTTGCAAAGGGCCACTCGGGTGCAACCATCGGCCACAGGAACGGATTCCTCGCCGTAAATGTCAATTGCTGACGAAAGCGCGGATTCATAAAGAGGCAGAGCCTCATTAAATTTATCCGAATGCATGAAGACATCGCCCAACCCAATCTGACATTTACTGATAATATTCCGGCTACATTCGTCAGTATCACAGACCATACCCAGCCCTTGCTTGAACAGGGCTTCAGCCTGCCAGTAATCTTCAGTGATCAGTGCCAGCTTTCCGGACTCATAAATATGTACTACCCCGACCTTCCCGGTCTCAATACCCTTAACCAGCGCGTCCATGGCTTCATCATAATCAAGATCATTTTTGGCCAACAATCCCAAATGAAAATATGCGTCAGCCTCACGGCGGGCATAGGCCTCTCTCTTCACCCCGGACTCTTTCGCAATCCGACCCCAAATGGCGCGGGCTTCTCCGGTATCACCGGAAGCAAGCATTGATTCAGCAGATTCAATTTCAGTCTCTGAAACCCAACCGCGCAAAATTTCCAATTGCTCGGCAAGACTGGAAATGGCTCTTAAGGAGTCAGCATACCCGGACTCAATAAAAAGCAAACGTTGTTCAGCCTCTTTCATGGCTGCGGACACCTTACGGAACTCAGGGGAATCCGCCTCACTTATAATTTGCAAATCCACCTTCAGCCCGTCAATCTTGTCCCGAAGATCTTCCTCGTACTTCTCCAAAGTAAACTTCCCGCGACCAGGCATATTGGGTTTAAGCACAGAAAAAACAACGATGAGTACGGCAATGCCCGCAACAGCAAAAGCCATAATTACAAGCTTACCTTCAGGGGTCACAGCCTCCCACCATTTGCCTGTCCTCTTCGCAGCAGCAAAGGCTTCCGGCACAAACGCCAACAGCAGACCGAGCAAAATCAAACAAACCGTCAGCGTGAACTTTCCAGCAGTAAGTATTTTCATAAGGCCACCCTCCTGCGGGCCGGGGATAATTCATCGCCTTAAATAATAACAGAGCAGGTTGGGGCGTCAACGGGAATTAAAAATTGCTATTCTGAATATTTCATTAAGATCTTTTCAACATCACCAAATTGCGTCGGCTTGGCCAGATAACCATTCATTCCTGCTGAAGTGAACTCTTCTTTATCTCCCGCCATAGCATATGCAGTGCAAGCGATAATTGGAATATCCTTAACTGCCTCACCGCCCTCTCCTGCCCGAATTCGTGAAGTAGCTTCAAGTCCATCCATTTTCGGCATCTGGATATCCATAAAGATCAAATCAAAGACCGCCTGTTGGGCATTAAGAATCTCCATAACCTCACACCCGTCATCGGCAACGGAGACATTACAGCCATGTTGCTCCAAAAAAATCTTAAGTGTAAGCTGGTTAACTTTTTCATCTTCAGCCACAAGAACATTAAATTTTTTAATAGAATGACTATCCGGAGCCCACAAAGTTTCAGCTACCGCCCCTGCTTGCTCAGCCTCATCTAGGTCCAGAAAGAAATAAACAGATGTCCCGACACCAACTTCACTGATAACCGAAAGACTCCCGCCCATTAACCCCAAGAGATTCTTCACAATTGCGAGTCCTAAACCTGCCCCCTCATAACTGCGGGCTTTGCTGGCATCTGCCTGGGTAAAAGAATTGAAAATTGATTCCAATTTGCTGTCCTCTATACCAATTCCCGAGTCGGAAACAGAAAACAAAATCCTATGCTTTCCTGCCTGATCTCTTTTTAATGGATATGCTTCTACAAACACTCCACCGACATCAGTAAATTTCAGCGCATTGCCAATCAAATTATTAAATATTTGATGTAATCTATTGCTGTCACCCAACAGTGTGTCCGGGACTTCTTTTGAAATGCTGAATTGCAAATCAACATTCTTCTGAACAGCAGCAGGCTTAAAAAGTGCGTGAACTGAATTTAGCACATCAGTCAGATCAAACTCAGCATTCACTACCTTCAAATGACCGGATTCAATCATGGTAATATCAAGAATATCGCTCAGCAACTGGGTCAACCGCTTGCAGGATTCCATTGCAAAATGATTATGCTTTTCCTGCTTCTGATTCAGCCCGCTTATGTGCATCAGTTGCAGCATCCCCATAATGCCGTTAAGAGGAGTCCGAATCTCGTGGGACATGTTTGCCAGAAATTCTGACTTTGCGGTGTTAGCGGTTTCAGCCTCCAGCCTTGCCGTGATGAGTTTTTCCTCAACTTTTTTCCGCTCTAAAACCAAAGTGATATTCTTACTAAACAAGGACAATATATCGATATCTTCATCCGACCATTGCCGATGTTTTAAGACAGAATCAAAGCCCACAAATCCCACGAGTCGATCATTGAAAAACATCGGTTCAATGAGAACAGACCATATTCCCTGAGCTGTCAGAACCTGCTTATCCGGCAGATCGTCAGGTAAAGCAGAGACATCCGGGATATAATATGGCTCCCAATTGCAAAGCTTTTTCCAGAGCAAAGATTCCGGTTCCTTTAAATCTATATTCTGTAATTTATGAATTTGCGGTTCTATCTTTTCGGCACACCATTCGTGCGTATTATCACAGATGGAAGTGTTACCACGCATAATAAAAATATAAGCCCGCCCCACTCCGGTAAAACGACAGACATCCTCCAAAGCCTTTGTCAGTCCGTCATCAATCCGATCAAGAGACACATTGAGAAAGTCAGAAGCTAATTTACTGACCAGATTTTCAAATACGATTCGTCTTGAGAGTGAATTTTCAGCTTCTTTTCTCTTAGTAATATTCAGTGCCGTAAAAGAAACTCCTTTGGACCAGTCATCAGAATCCAAGGGTTTTGAACTCAGTATTACGTGTATGATGCTCCCATCTTTACGTTTAAACCTTGTCTCAACACTGCCCGCACCTTTTTCTCTTATCTGGGCATACTTATACTTAGTCACGCGATTAAAATCATCATCACTGGGATAGACAAGACGTGAGGAAACGCCCACCATTTCGCCTCTGGAATATCCAGTCATCTCACAGAAAAAATCATTAACTTCATGAAAAACACGATCAACCACAACCCCGATACCTATGGGAGCGGCAGACAAGACTGTTTTCAACTGAATTTCCCTTGCTTCCAGCAATTCCTCTGTCTTTCTCTGCCTTCGTACAAACAACGTATATAAATAAAAAACAGCACCAGTAATTGAACCAAAAACAAATGGAACAGCAAATGATTGCGGAAGCAAAGGCCAGCCCATTAAATATTTCTGAGCAACTGAAAGCAGGCACAAGAGAACAGCCCCACATATAGCTGATAAGATGAAACGAAAGGCTGAAAACATACTTCCTCCAAATTAAATCATACCACCTATACGCTGAGTATTTCAACTATAACATTATTTAGTTTCTTTCGACTTAACCCAATATCAGTCAGTATCCGCACAAAAAACTAAAGCCCCGGTACAAATGTACCGGGGCTTTCATGTATCCAGATTTCAACTGCTGGCGATTAGTGCAGGATGTCACCAATTCGATCCCAGCGAACGGTCTTGGGACCACCCCAAGACCAGTAGATAATCCACGCCTTTCCTAAGATGTTCTCTCTGGGAACATTGCCCCAGAATCTGGAATCGTTAGATCCATCGCGGTTGTCACCCATTACGAAGTACTCGTTTTCGGGAATTACCCGGGGCGGCATGTTGTCGCGCAGCGTTGAAACGTGGGTGGTATCGGTGTACTGCACGTAAGGCTCGTTAAGCTCCTTACCGTTTACGAAGACCATCTTGTTCTTGATCTCCACAGTATCACCGGGTACGCCGATAACCCTTTTTATGTAGTCCTTACTGGTATCTCCGGGATATTTAAAGACAATGATGTCCTGATACTCCGGGTCACCCATGGGCACGATAACCTTCCCGGTAAAGGGAACTTTCACGCCGTAGGAAAATTTGCTTACCAGCAGATGATCTCCGATCTGGAGGGTCTGCAACATGGAACCGGACGGAATCTTGAAGGCCTGCACAATAAAGGTTCGGATGAAAAGAGCCAGTATGAGTGCGATAAAAAGAGCTTCAATATATTCCTTCACAGTGCTCTGCCATCTGGGATTCATAATCTAATATCCTTATAGTTTCCTGCGTTTAACGCAGGGCGTATCGTTTTACCTCGGAGCGTTCCGCGCTTTGCTAGTCTTCGCCAGCCTTGAGAACAGCCATGAACGCTTCCTGCGGAATCTCAACATTACCCATCTTCTTCATGCGCTTCTTACCTTCCTTCTGCTTTTCCAGAAGTTTGCGCTTACGGGTAATATCCCCGCCATAACACTTGGCGGTAACGTTTTTCCTGAACGGGGCCACTCGTTCCTTGGCAATGATCTTGCGACCAATTGCGGCCTGAATAACAATTTCAAACATCTGGCGCGGAATAGCTCTTTTCAGCTTGAGGGCAAGGGAACGTCCGAATGGGTATGCGGAATCCTTATGCACAATGGCTGAAAAAGCATCCACCGGATCAGTATTGATCAGGATGTCGAGCTTTACCAGATTCGATTCACGGTAATCAATAATTTCATAATCAAGGGAAGCATAGCCCTTGGTGTGCGACTTGAGCTTGTCAAAGAAGTCGTACATAATTTCCGCAAAGGGAACTTCGTAAGTAATGATAACCCTTGAAGATGTCAGGTAACGCATATCCTGCTGGATTCCGCGTTTCTCCTCACAAAGCTTGAGAACCGCGCCAACATACTCGTTGGGCACGTGAATTTCAAGGCGACAGAAAGGTTCGGCCAATGATTCAAGATCACCGCCGTCAGGCATCTTGCTCGGGTTGTCGATTTCAAGAACATCGCCGTTATTCAGCCTAGCCTGATAAACAACGGAAGGCGCGGTGGCGATAAGCTTGGCCTGAAATTCACGCTCAAGCCTTTCCTGAATAATTTCCATATGCAGCAATCCGAGAAAACCGCAACGGAAACCGAATCCGAGAGCTGTTGATGTCTCCGGCTCATAAGAAAAAGCAGTATCATTGAGCTGCAATTTTTCCAGAGCACCCTTAAGGGGTTCATATTCCGCAGGTTCCACTGGATAGAGACCGCAGAAAACCATGGGTTTGACTTCCTGAAAACCGGGAAATGGATCTACAACCGGATTCTCAGCCAAAGTAACTGTATCACCAACGGGCGCGTCATTAAGTTCCTTCATGCTGGCGCAAAGGAAACCGACCTCACCGGCAGCAAGAACTTTTGTCTTCTGCGGTTCAGGAGTATAAACACCGAGAGTGGTTACATCAAAGGTTCGTCCGGTGGAGTGAATCTGGATCTTGTCACCCTTCTTGAGAGTACCGTCCAGAATCCTGAACAGAACCACAACTCCCTGATAAGAATCGTACCAAGAGTCGAAGATCAGGGCCTTGAGCGGCGCATCAGGATCACCTTCCGGCGGCGGCAGGTCCTTGACGATGGACTCCAGCACGTCCTCCACGTTCAGCCCGGTCTTGGCACTGATCATGAGCGGGTCGGAGCAATCCAATCCGATGACTTCCTCAATTTCCTGTGCCACACGTTCACAATCAGTACTGGGCAAATCCACTTTGTTGAGCACGGGCACGATTTCAAGATCGTGGTCCAGTGCCAGAAATACGTTGGCAAGGGTCTGGGCTTCCACACCCTGAGTGGAGTCAACCACCAGTAGTGCGCCTTCGGACGCAGCCAGACTTCGGGATACTTCATAGCTGAAGTCCACGTGTCCGGGAGTATCGATCAGGTTGAGGATATACTCCTCGCCATCCTTGGCCTTGTATGGAATGCGAACAGTCTGGGCTTTAATAGTAATGCCGCGTTCCTGCTCAAGTTCCATTTTATCAAGGTACTGGTCCTTTTTCTCACGTTCGGAAACCATCCCGGTAATTTCAAGGATGCGGTCCGCGAGAGTGGACTTGCCATGGTCGATATGCGCAATGATGCTGAAATTTCTTATTTTATCTAAATTTGCCATATGTAAAATTGTCGGCGGCCTCCATGGACCGTCGGCTTATGTTTATACTAAGGGATTTCTTATTACGGTATTTGTGAGCCGCTGTCTAATATGTAATTGCCGTTCCGGCAAGCTTTAACTGGGCAACCATGGACGGAAATCAATATTAATGAAAGGAATATATTACATACAAAAAGAAATGTTGCGATATTTTTACAAAACCAATTGATTGACCCATCAATTTATATTAAAGAAGAAATCAGTCATCATTGAAATTCTTACTGCGACTGAACGGTATCTTGAGAAAAGGTGTTGATGATTCTCGTGGGTTGAAAAGGGAAAAACACAACACCAAAAGGGACAGAAAAAACATTTTTCTGTTACAATCAGGATACTCACTGGAATCAGACTTTGCCGAGAGCGCTGCCCGGAGGCGTATGACTATGAGCACCGGACTGTCGGGAATAGGCATTGAGAGCCCTGGTCCTCATGTAACCGGTACTCCCGGGCTTAAAAATGGCGGAATCCTCAGAAAGAGCCGTCTGAGTAAGAGCTAACTGCTGATACACATTCTGCACGTGCTGCTCTTCGCTCTGAGTACGGGGATAGGTTTTTGATCGGAACTCGCGCGAAGCTTTCTGAGCTTCGTCCGGTTCAAATTCGAGGTCCTTTGCAGTGAAATTTACACCGAGTTTGCCTATACTGAAGCCAAATTTACGCGTGGTCACGCGTGCCTTCACCTTTTCCACTTCAGCCGCAGTCTCTCCGGACCATCTTTTAGAATTATCAGCATATTGGCTGATGCCCTGCGCTGCTATTCTCACTACTTACTCCACCTTGAAAACCGTTCCGCGTACACAAAAAAAGGCCGACTGCCTGCAAGGGCAATCCGCCGTATCTGCGATAAATTCGCAATCATCCATGAAGGATACGCGGTATTTCCGGCTTCCGTCCGTGGAAGCTGATGAAAATAAAAATCTGTTAAGATGTATTAATATATAATACGTCGAAGCAGAATTGGCAAGAGGGCGAGCGATAAAATCAAACTGGCGATAAGGCTTAACCCGGCGAACACAGGGAAAAATTTAAAAGACTGAAAAACAGCAGAGCGAGGGAAGCAAATATTTCAGTTTTTTCGGAGAAAGGGAAAGCTAACGCCTTATAATCAGTCTGAAACTTGCAATCCGGTGGGGAAAACCTTAACTTCCCCTGAAACTTAAGCAGTGTAGGAGATTATGAGCAACAAAATTCTGACTAAAAAAGCACTTATCCCCGGCCAGACATCCATGCTGGTCATTGACTGTCCTCAAATTGCCAAAAAGGCTAAACCGGGAAATTTTGTAATTCTACGCATCCATGACAAAGGTGAACGAATTCCCCTCACCATAGCTGACACCAACAAAGAAGCTGGCACCATTACCATAGTATATCTTGTCGTCGGCAAAAGTTCAGCCCTGCTTGAAACATTAAATGAAGGGGACACCATCCTTGATGTCTGCGGTCCTCTGGGCAAAGCTACCCATATTGAAAAATCAGGCACTGTCATCTGTGTGGGCGGCGGAACCGGAATCGCAGCCATGCACCACATTGCCAAAGGCCACCACATGGCCGGAAACCATGTTGTCGCCATTGTGGGCGCACGCAGCGAGAACATGCTCCTTTTCTGTACCGAACTGGGCTACTTCTGCCCTGAGCTGCTCATTGCCACTGATGACGGCAGTACCGGACACAAAGGGTTTGTCACCGATCTCCTGCGTGAACGTCTTGAACAGGACAAAGACGTATCCGAAGTAGTGGCCATCGGCCCCGTGCCCATGATGGAAGCGGTCGCCAAGGTAACCAAGCCTTTCGGCGTCAAGACCACTGTCAGCCTGAACTCCATCATGGTTGACGGCGTGGGTATGTGCGGAGCCTGCCGTTGCAGTGTTGGCGGAGAAACCAAATTCGCCTGTGTGGACGGCCCGGAATTCGACGGTCATGAAGTTGATTTCAATGAACTGAAAATGCGCCTCACCCAGTACAAGGAAGAGGAAGACCTTTCAATGCAAATGTTCAGGAGTTGTAGCTGCCATGGTGAATAAACAGAATTTTACCCCCACACGTACCCCCATGCCGGAACAACCGGCTGACGTCCGCAACAAGAACTTCAAAGAAGTAGCCCTCGGCTATTCAAAAGAAGAAGCCATGGCCGAAGCTGCGCGCTGTCTACAGTGCAAAAAGCCGTTCTGCCAGAAAGGCTGCCCTGTTGAAATCGACATCAAAGGTTTCATCAAACATTTAGCTGACGGCGACATTCCTTCCGCTTACCGGGTCATCAAGGACACCAACGCCCTGCCCGCTGTCTGTGGACGCGTCTGTCCGCAGGAATCCCAGTGCGAAGGAGCCTGCATTCTCGGCAAAAAGTACGAACCGGTAGCCATCGGCCGTCTTGAAAGATTTGTTGCCGACACCTTTGACAGTGATTCCGCCTGTGAAATGATCACCGGGCACACAGCCTGTTCCCTGCCCAACGACCAATTCAAGGTCGCCTGCATCGGTTCCGGGCCTTCCAGCCTGACCGTAGCCGGATACCTTGCCGCGCGCGGTGTACCTGTAACAGTCTATGAAGCCCTGCACGAAGTGGGCGGCGTACTCATCTACGGTATCCCTGAATTTCGTCTGCCCAAAGACATCGTTGCCCGTGAAGTGGGCGCGCTCTGGTCCAAAGGCGTAACTTTCATGCCCAACTATGTGGGCGGTAAGACCATCACCGTGCAGGATCTGTTTGATGATGGTTTTGATGCCGTATTCATCGGCGTTGGTGCAGGTCTGCCGTGGTTCCTGAATATTCCCGGCGAGAACCTCGTCGGTGTATATTCTTCCAACGAATACCTGACCCGTATCAACCTTGGCCGCGCTTACGAATTCCCGAAATATGACACTCCCGCTCCCAAGGCCCGCAACGTGGCTGTCATCGGCGGCGGCAACGTAGCCATGGACGCTGCGCGCACTGCCCTACGTCTCGGTGCTGAAAATGTTTACATCACCTATCGCCGTACTCAGGAAGAGATGCCCGCCCGTCTTGAAGAGCTGCATCATGCCATTGAGGAAGGTGTACAGCTTGAGCTTCTCACCTCGCCCATTGCCATCAACGGTGATGAAAATTCGCATGTTAAGTCCATGACCCTGCAGGTGATGGAGCTTGGCGAGCCTGATGAGTCCGGTCGTCGCCGTCCCGTTGCAGTGGAAGGCAAGACCAAAGAGCTTGAAGTCGACATGGTTATTCTCGCAGTGGGAACCGGAGCCAACCCGGTTCTGCTCGAAGCTACCCCCGGACTTGATCTCAACAAGTGGGGTTACATCGTAACCGATGCGGAAAGCGGAGAGACTTCCATTCCTAATGTATACGCAGGCGGCGATATCGCAGGCGGGTCCGCAACTGTAATATCAGCCATGGGCGCAGGACGCCGCGCGGCTAAGACTATCGCGGACAAATTGGGGGTATAGTCTGCCTCCGGCGGCTCTCCGAGGGCCAAAGAACCCTTTTGAAAAAGGGTTCTCTGGACTCTCCTAAAACTTTTAGTTTGGCTTCGCCGCTCTGTACGGCTAAGTGCAATAAAAATTAGAAGACGAAGCAGAACTTCTCTCTGCTTCGTCTTTTTTCATGCAAAATTTAACATTCCCCTTAACTGGAGGGGGTTTGCCCTGCTTGGGCTTTCGTATAAATACTATTTCCAAGAACAGACCATTAAAAACTAAGTAAATGTAATTTCCGCCAAGCTCATGAAAGATCCCCTAGACTCACCTTAAGGTGGACACGGGCTCATCGCCTTGCTGCGCACTGCCTCCGTGCTCGGCAACGGCCAAATGCAATTCAACTACGTTAATAACAAAACCCTGCTCAAAGCCCAGCAGAACCATGCTTGATTAGTATTAAACCTCCTCTGCTCAAGCAAAAAGCAAAGCCCCCGACCATGCAGGATCGGGGGCTTCTTGTTTTCGTCTATCCAAGGAAGGACGAACTTAAAGGGGGGGGGGAGGTGTAGGTATATAAAGATTAAGCTGCCGGAGCAGTTGTGTGTTTTTCAGTCATAATCTTGAGAATTACCTTATCTGTCTGAGCCATACCCACGGAACCAAGCTCACCAACGTTGCGGATGCAGGCTTCGATATCATCATCTAGGATTCCGTCTTTACCGGGAATGGAGATTCCTTTCATGGCCAGTAGTGCGGAGTTGATAGCCGCTTCAACTGCGGAAGCAACCTTCAATGCGCAGGAGGTCTTTGCACCGTCACAGATCATTCCGGCAATATCGCCAAGGGTGTTCTTCATGGCACCTTCAACTTCTTTCAGCCCGCCACCGAATAGAAGCACAATGCCGCAACCAGAAGCCGTGGCAGCAAGACTTGCACCGCAAAGAGCGGAAAGCTTGCCGAGGTGACTCTTCATATGCACAGCGGAAAGGTGGCTGAGGATCAGGGCACGGATAAGTTCTTCTTCAGTAGCATTACGGCGTCTGGCAAAAGCCAATACAGGCAAAGTCGCGGTGAGTCCCTGATTACCGCTACCGGAGTTGCTCATTACCGGCATCTGGATGCCTTCCATACGCGCATCGGAAGCTGCGGCAGTCATCTTGATTGCGTAGGAAACAATGTCATCAGAACGGATGCCGTCTTCAATGTCCTGAGCAATGGATTTACCGACTTTTAAGCCCCAATCATCAGTAAGCCCTTCAGTGGCAACTTTTTCATTAAGCTCAACAGCTTCAAGGATAAAGCGCAGATCTTCCACTGGAGCCTTAGTGGCGTATTCAAAAATTTCTTCCATGCTCATGGTGCAGCCGGATTCTTTCTTCTCATTGCTGAGCAGCGGAGCGGAAAAAATATCTTCACCATTCTTTTCCACCAGCACAATGGCGGCATGCGCACGGGCGATTACGCAGCGGGCTGAATCAGCACCTGATTCAACAACAGCTTCCACGTAAAGCAATTCTTCTGTATCGGCCAACTCTACGTGCAAACGTCCGTCAGCCAACAATTTCTTACCTGCTGCCAGTTGCTCAGCATCAAGGTCACGCAGCACTTCCAGTGCGAGTTCAGATTTACCGCCGGTAACACCCACGGCTGCAGCGATGTCCAGCCCGGTCATCCCGGTGCCGGGAACGCCTACGCCCATGCCGTTCTTGAGCAGGTTGCCGCTCACTTTAACAACGACCTTCTCGGCTTCTTTACCAAGAGTTTCAGCAGCCTTGGCAGCGGCAAGGGCGATTGCAACAGGCTCTGTGCAGCCCAAAGCAGGAACAACTTCACGCTTGAGAATTTCTGCGAATTCAGACCATTTTTTATTAAGCATAGTATGCCTCCGGCGGCTTAAACCCTTTTGAAAAAGGGTTTAAGAATCCCAAAACCTTTTAATTTGGCTTCGCCGCTATGGATATTAAATTTGTGCTTTTCGAAATCCCTGCGGAGTCATAAACTCCGCAGGGTATAATGGAAGACCGGGCTAAGAGGCTCGGCTTTTGTCGAGTTCACCGTTACGGTTGAAGATACCTTCCATCATGAGGGCAAGGGCACCGTCACCGGTAACGTTACAGGCAGTACCGAAGCTGTCCTGAAGGGCGAAGACTGCCAGCAGCAGTGCCACACCTGCGGGGTCGAAGCCGAGTACGCCGACTACGATACCAAGGGAAGCCATAACGGTTCCGCCGGGAACACCGGGAGCGCCGATGGCGAAGATACCGAAGAGCAGGATGAACATGGTCATTGTGCCCACGGAAGGCAGGGTACCGTAAAGCATCATGGAAATGGTCATGGCAAAAAAGGTCTCAGTGAGCACGGAACCGCAGAGGTGGATGGTTGCGCCAAGGGGAACCATAAATTCAACGGTGTCCTTGCCGAGAGCCTTGGATTTACCTGCGCATTCAAGGGAAACAGGCAGGGTTGCGGCACTGGACATGGTACCAACCGCAGTAAGGTATGCGGGGGGATAATGCCTGAACACTTCAAGGGGATTACGCTTGGAAATAATACCTGCGAGAGAGTAGAGAAATGCAAGCCAGATAAAATGCCCGGCAAGAACAATCACGATAACTTCCAAAAATACGGGAAGCTGCTTGGTGAGGCTGCCTTCGTAAGCAAGACCTGCAAAAGTGGCTGCAATAAAAAAGGGAAGAACAGGAATGATGATACGGGTAACAACCTGCATCATAATATTTTCAAATTCACCGAGCATACTTTCAAAAGTCTTGGCCTTGACCCAGATGGTGGCGATACCGAGTACGATAGCGGTAACCAGAGCGGTCATAACAGACATAATCGGCGGAATGGAAAGCTGAAAGACAACTTCGGGAAGTTCGCGAAGACCTTCAACCTGAGTTGCAATGGAAAGATGCGGGATAAGAACATACCCGGCAACGGCAGCCATAGTGGCGGCCCCGGCTGCGGAAAGGTAAGCAAGAGAGACGCCCACGCCCAGCATTTTTGATGCGTTCTGGCCCAGTCTGGTAATCGCCGGGGCGATAAAAGCCAGAATGACAAGAGGAACAGTATAAAAAATGAACTGCCCCATTACGTACTTAGCAGTAACCACAACTTCCATTACCGCATGGTTGGCAAAAAGACCGATACCAACACCTGCTGCAATACCGAAAAGCAGTTTAATGATTAGCCCAAACTCTTTAAATTTTGATTCCTTAGACATTTTCCACTCCTTTGTAAGGGCCGTAAACGACCCTTAGAATTAACCCGGCAGCACCACGAGCCGAATTTAATTATTTCGCCGCAACAGCCTCAATCTCCACCAAAGCACCAAGAGGAAGATTAGCCACTTCAAAACAGCTGCGAGCCGGGAAAGGCTCAACAAAATAAGTCGCGTAGACTTCGTTGATGGCGGCAAAGTCTTCGATATTCTGGATCAGCACAGTGGTCTTGACCACGTTATCCATGGAAGAGTCCGCTGCTTCAAGAACGTACTTAAGATTATCGAGAGCCTGCTTAGCCTGCGCAGCAGGGCCTTCAGGCATCTTTCCGGTTTCTGCATTGATGGGCAGCTGACCGGAGGTAAAAACCATATTTCCGATTTCAATCGCGTGAGAGTAGCATCCGACTGCTGCTGGAGCTTTCTCACTTACAACTACTTTTTTCATTTCTATCTCCTATCTGGATATTTTCTTTGAGCTCAAAAACAACCTTCACGTTGTTACGGATTCACGTATAGCGATAAGAAAATCTCACGTCAATAATTTTTTATTCAAACAAGAAAAAATTATTACTACTTTGAAAAAATATAGATATGCGAAATAAACAATCCTTATTTTCCTCAAAAATAATTTTTATAAGCAAACGCTCACACAAAAGACAAAAGCCGGACCAAGCTCAAAAGAGCTCGATCCGGCTTAAAGCACCTATGGTGATGCTAATTATTTATCGTTAATCTTCTGTAAATAGCGGTAAACAGTCGCCTCGGAGACCACCAAATGTTTGGCTACGTCCTTAATCGCACCTTTAAGCATAAACACACCCCGCTCGTTAAGAGTAGAAACCACATCCATTTTTTCCTCGGAAGTCATTCGTTCCGGCAAGATGTTAGTGTCGGAAATAACCCGCACAATCAGCGATTCAGTTAGATCTTCCATGGATTTCGGGAAAGTCTCGCTGTGCTCTTCTCCGGTAGGCGAGGATGCGTAGTCTTCCTTCTTCACAGAACGGTCAAAACCGGCACTATGAATAACCTTATTGATCAAGTCTCGGGCTGCCAGCATATCTGATGTATCCATATTCAGGCAGAGCATACCGAGAAGCTCCCCGTCGGAATCCTTGATAAAATACGTCGCAGAATGAAGAATATGACCATTTCTCCCCTCAGTGGTATAGCCCATCATCCAATCCTGTTCACGGTAGACCTCGTCCACCATAAATTTCAAAGCCAGATCAGTGAGTGGCGCACCAACACCACGCCCGGAAATATGTTCATTGGCAATGGCAAGAACCGACTTTTCTTTGCTGGTGGCGTCATGCAAGACAACCTCGCAGTTTTCTCCCAGAAAAGTTCCCAAAAACTCCACAAAAGGAATATAATTATCAATCTTTCTTGGCTTAGATTTTGATTTGGCTATGACGGACAAAACTCTCTCCCTAATAATAATTTTTTATCAGCTCCAGAATTTTTTGTACTCATGATAAAAAATTTGYCAATCACCCAGTTCAACTAAACTCGTTTGCGCGAAATTTCACGAGAATCTTGTGCTGTCTTTTTAGGCCGACTCATTGTATGCAAAGAATGCACACCAACACCAACCCCCCAGACAAATCATGTCCATAGATAAATTCGATTTTGATTCAACGCTGTTGACTATAAATTTTGCAACCCGGCTTCTGGCTATGGAAGTAGATCCCGACATCCTTGTGGACCGGGTTCTGGAAGCTTTTTGCGATCTTGGTAATTGTCAGGACGCAACCCTGATGATGTATGATGAATATGACCAGCTCAAAGGAGTTGCGGCTTCACACAAGCAGCACAGATTCATTATTGATGAACAGATTCCGCTAACCAAGGCGATGATTGAAGCTGCCCAGTCCCTGAAACCGGTAGTCCGCCCGGTCTGTGATGATTCAATCTACCCTCTGCCCTCGGAATACTGCAACACGGACAAAACATGCCTGTGCCTTCCGCTGGTTGGTTCCCGCGACCACATTCGGGGATTTGTGACCCTCTATAGGGATAAAGGGCAGCAATGGGATATTTCCGAACTTTTTCAGCTGGGAATCGTTTCAACTGTTGCGGCAATTTCCATCGAGAATTCAAGACTTTTCCGTCAGACGATCGAAGACAGCCTCACCGGGCTGTATATGCGCCGCTACCTGTTCATCAGGCTGCGCGAAGAAATCCAACGTTTCAAACGTCGCGGCGGCCCGCTTTCCGTCATTATGATTGATGTGGACAATTTCAAAGCCGTTAATGATACATATGGACACGCCACCGGAGACGTGGTTCTACGCACCGTAGGCCAAATCCTCCACGAGAACTGTCGCCAAGGTGTAGATATTCCATGCCGTTACGGCGGCGAGGAATTCGTAATCCTCATGCCCGGTTCGGAAAAAAGGGAAGCAGAAATTGTAGCCGAAAGGATCAGGGCGGCCTGTGAAAACAGAACTATTTCCGCCCCCGAAGGAGAAGTAAAAATCACCGCCAGTAGCGGTATTGCTTCCATTGAAGAATGTCAGGACCCCTCAGCGGATAAACTTTTACACATAGCTGACAAGCGACTTTATTGTGCCAAGGAATCCGGGCGTAACCGGGTGGTTAGCAGATAAGAAACCGACAGTTTAACGCTGCCAACTCATCACTAATTCAATTCGTCCTGCGTGCTCATCCTCTCGCTCTGCGCCAACCTTGAATCCCTGCTTTTTGTAAAATGCGACAGATGGCAGGTTTTCTTTGTAGACACAAAGATTAAGACTTTCGTGCTCTTCTTTGGCGTGCTGCAAAAGACGTGAACCAAGGCCTCTTCCCTGCTTATCAGCAGAAACAAACAGGGCCGCAATGGTTTCACCCACAAGACTCATAAATCCGGCAACTTCGCCATCCTGCTCAATCACCCACGTTTCAGAAGCCGGCAGATATTCATGTTGCATGGCACTGAGATTCTCTTCCCAAAATTCACGGGGAACAAAATCATGCGCTTTGATAGAAACTTCGAGCCATAAATTACCTAAAAATTCGTACTCTTCGGGTAAAGCCTTTCTGATCATTTTGATTCCATTAAAATTTTATCACGCAGCAGTTTCAGAGCAAAAAGAGTGTTGGTCACCAGATACCTTTTCCACATCCGCCGAGGTTCCTGCACCAGACGGTAGAACCACTCCAGCCCGCATTTCTGCATGAACTGCGGAGCACGCTTTGTCTTGCCTGCAAGAATATCAAATGCCCCGCCCACGCCCATAACAAAACCAACTCCGAGTTGTTCTTTTCGGCGGTTAATGAAATTTTCCTTTTTCGGAGAAGTTATGGCCACGAAAAGCATTTTAGCACCGGAATTCGCAATATCACTGACCACGGTTTCTTCATCATCCCAAAAATAACCGTGATGATGTCCGGCGATTAACAATTTCGGGTACCTGCTTTGCAAACTGGCAACCGCTTTATCCTGCACTTCCTCTCTTGCACCCAGCAAGTAGACAGATTCGCCTTCCTGCTCCGCCCTTTTAAGCAGCGCATGAAAAAGATCGATACCCGCCACACGCTCCTGCACTTCATGTCCCAGAAAACGCGCGCCCCAGAGCACGCCCATGCCGTCAATGTTGACGATATCGCAGCTCTGCACAGAATCATAAAGTTGCACGTCCCGGCCCATGTTCACCAGCTTGGCAACATTGATCACCACATGCTGGGTGAACAGGCCGAACTTCAAGCGGTTGAATATCTCATCAACAGTCTCAGCCATGGTCCACGCATGCATGCGCGTATTCATGAAAGTTATGACTTTATGATTAATCACGGGAATTTGCCTCCGGCGGCTTAAACCCTTTTGCAAAAGGGTTTAGGAGTCCCAAAAACTTATAGTAGAGCTTTGCATCTTCGTTAACGGACAACCCCCCTCACAAAACGGCAAAGGCATACAACCTATAAATTAAAGAATTTATGTGCGTTGTCTGAACAAATTTTCCAGAGTTCGTTCACATCCATTTCTTTCAGCTCTGCAACCTTGGCGGCAGTAAAAACCACGAACGCAGGTTCATTACGTTTGCCTCGCCACGGTTCGGGGGTCAGGAATGGACAATCAGTTTCCAGCACCAGACGATCAACCGGGATAGATTTCACTGCTTCCTGCGCAATTTCATTCTTTTTATATGTAACAGGTCCGGGAATAGAAATATACCAACCGTGATCTATTATGCGTTGTGCAATCTCAGCATCACCGCCAAAACAGTGCCAAAGCAACGGCTTACCGGACCAGCCGAAATCTTCAAGCACTTCAAGGGTACGCTCATGAGCATCGCGGCTATGTATGACTACTGGAAGATCAAGTTCCTCCGCCAATTTAAGCTGTTTGCGGAAAACATCTTCCTGCACATCATACGGCACACGGTCCCAATAAAAATCCAGACCTATCTCGCCCACGGCTTTCAAGCGCGGGTCTGCCTTGAAAGCATCACGCATGGCCGCAATATCTTCTTCTACAAATTTACCGGAATCATTGGGATGCACGCCGAGTAGAAAGAAGACTTCCGGGGAATCCGCAAAGATCCCCTTGTTTTCATGGTAGGCCTGCGGTCCTAGAAAGACGTTACCGATTTTGCCTACTCCGCTCTCTTTGGCTCTTGCCAGCACTTCCGGCAGATCTTCACGGAATTCTTCCAAATCCAGATGGGCATGAGTTTCCACACCCGGAACATTTATGCCCACGCTCTGGGGCAATGCTCTGTTTTTCTTTTTTTTCTTAGCCATAATATAGATATGATGCGCTACGCGCTTTTGATGAAAGAAGCCTTCGGCGCCCCTCCGGGGACCAAAGAAACTTTTGCAAAAGTTTCTCTGGACTCTTCAAAACCTTTTAGTTGGGCTTTAGAGGGGGATTTCTATAAATTTTCCCAAATACTAAGAACAGCTTTTTCCTGCTCTTTCATAGTATATGAACGGATGGTCTGTTGCCCTGCTTCTAAGGCACTGTCAAGAACAGGACCACCCTCGCGCCAAAGGGTAATGGCTTTTTCAAGATTGAAGGCCGCGTCCAGCACGTCCGCATCTGCGGACCAGAAACCGTTGCCGGACCACGGGACATCACGCAGAGGCCACCACGGTTTGAAGGTCGCGCCTTCAATCTGGCGCATGTAGTCCCAACCCCCGAAACCGGAAAAGCCAACGGGGATACAACCTGACGCAAGAGATTCAAGAGGCGGCAACGGGCAACCTTCCGGGAAGCCGGAAACAAGAAAAATATGGCAGGACCGCAAAGCCTCGGCCACGCCCTTGGCATCCATCCCGGAAATCTCCACCCAACGGACCTCGGCACCGGGGTTACGAGATTCAAAAATGGACTTGATCTGGCTGACGAGAGCTTTGTTCTTACGCGGCATGTACGCAATTTTAATCTTTCCGCCGGACTTCTTCTCAGGAGGATAAAACATCTCCGTATCAATACCCGGCCGCAAAATCGGCGAAACCTTACCAACGGTCTGTTGCATAAACCACTCAACAGGATGGGAAACCGCCAGAAATGAAACAGGCAAATTAGCCCAAGATACTCCTTCCGGCAGGGAGGAAAATAAATAAGCCCAATTCTGGCAGTAAACCAAACATTTAGCCTTAGCATTCAGCCCCGGAGCAAGGCTGTTCACCCAGCCCTCGGGCACCAGCCAGAGATCATCCGGGGTCAGCTGCACATCATCCCAATGGACAGGATCAGGATATCCTTCCGCAAGCTGCGGCATCCAACTACCCTTTTCACGCATGACAAGCTGCACATCCTTGCCGTGACGAGCAAGAATAGAAGCAATCTGGCAAAAAACCGTAATCCCCCCGGTAGGCTTCCGAACCGGAGGTATAAATATATATGTTTTCATAGTTTTGTTTCCCTGACCGGAACATACAACCGTTTCAACAGATTGAAAAGCAATCCCAAAAAATCAACCCCGACAAACCAAACGAAGCGGCAAAGCCTCAATAAAACGTCTTTGAAAGAGAGGGGATGGGGTCTGGGGAAGGGGAGAGAAAACCTTTGGGCGTGAAGTGCCCTATAGATGACGGACAGTCTTCGAGAGGTTAAGGTCAGCTCATGGAGAGACAGTCATGAGTAACCGAGAGTATTCAGAAGAATTTAGGAAGTCTGCCGTCAAGCTCGTCACCGATCTAGGCTATTCATATAACGAAGC